>JAGRJL010000502.1 GCA_020442775.1 Lysobacterales bacterium
TCGGCCACACCAAGGCCGCCGCCGGCGCCGCCGGTCTGTTCAAGGTAGTGATGGCGCTGCATCACAAGGTGCTGCCGCCGACCATCAAGATCGATGCGCCCAACCCCCAGCTGCAGCTGACGCAAAGCCCCTTCTACCTCAACATCCAGGCCCGACCCTGGGTGCGCGCGGGCGATCATCCGCGGCGGGCGGCGGTCAGCGCCTTCGGCTTTGGTGGCTCCAACTTCCACCTGGCCCTGGAAGAATATGTTGGCGACGGCCAGCGCGCCGAGCGGCTGCCGATGCAGCCCTGCGAGCTGATCCTGCTGTGCGCTGACAGCGTCAGCGAACTGCAGGCCCAGATCGAGCAGACCCAGGCGAGCGACGAGCCGCTGGCCAACATCGCCTGCGCCAGCCGTCAGCAGTGGCGACACGATGCGGACTATCGGCTTGCCCTGGTCAGCGTGGACCGGCCGCAGTTGCTCAAGCAGCTTGAACAGATCCACGTGCGGCTTGCGCAAGCGCCCGATCAGGCTTTCCAACTGCCCGACGGCTGCAGCTACGGGGTTGGCGCGGCATCCGGCAAGCTGGCCCTGCTGTTTCCCGGCCAGGGCAGCCAGTACGTGGGCATGGGCGCCGATCTGGCGATGCAGTTCGACGCCGCGCGCGCGGTTTGGGATCAGGCTGCCGGATTGGATCAGCTGTCCGATTTGCCCCAGCGCGTGTTCCCGCGACCGGCTTTTGATGCCGATGAGCGCAGCGCGCAGACCGCGGCGCTGACCGCCACCCAGTGGACCCAGCCAGCGCTGGCCGCGCATTCTGGGGCCTTGCTGGCGGTCCTGGATAGCCTGGAAATCGAGGCCGACATGGTCGCCGGGCACAGCTTCGGCGAGCTGATGGCGCTGCATGCGGCCGGGGCCTATGACTTGCCGACCGCAATCGGTCTGGCCCGCGCCCGCGGCAATGCAATGGCCGGGGCCAGCGAAAGAAGCGGCGCGATGACCGCCGTCAGCGCGAATCGCGAGCGGGTGGAAAGCTTGCTGACCGAGTCTGCCAGCGACCTGGTCCTGGCCAATCACAACGGCCCCAGCCAGGTCGTAGTCTCGGGCGAACTGGCGGCGATTGAGGCATTCGAACAGCGGCTCACGGCCGAGCAGCTGAGCTATCGGCGTCTGCCGGTGGCCAATGCCTTTCATTCCGAGCTGGTGAGCGCGGCGAGCAAGGATTTTGCGCAAGCCCTGAGGCCGGTCAAGATCCCGTTGCCCCTGGCCAAACCGGTCTACGCCAACACCACCACCCAACCCTATGACGGCGACTGCAGGGCGATTTGTGCCCAGCTGGCCCAGCAGCTGTCGGCGCCGGTCCGCTTTGTCGAGATGGTTGAGGCGATGTACGCCGCCGGCGCGCGTCAGTTTGTCGAGGTCGGTCCCGGCAGCGTGTTGAGCGGTCTGGTGGCTGCGATCCTTGGCGAACGGCCGCACAGCGTGATCGCGCTGGAGCGCAAGGGCAAGCACGGCGTCACCAGCCTGCTGCAGGCTCTGGCCCAGCTGGCGGCCAGCGGGGTGGCGATGGATCCGCGCTGGCTGTTCGCCGACGTCCGCCTGCCAGCGCCGCCGCGCAAGGCGAAGATGCCGCTGCCGATTAGCGGCAGCAACTACGGCAAGCCCTACCCGCCGCCGGCGGACCAGGCGCTGCCACCACCGAATCCGCCACGAACCCTTGCGCCGACTGCAGCGATATCGCCCGGCCCGCAGCCGGCCGCGGCCGCCCAGCCAGCCATCTCCAGTCCGGATCGCGCAGCACCCGCGGCTGTGACCCCGGTGTCCACCCAGATTCCGATAGAAAGCAACGCCATGCCCAACACGCCCCCGATTTCCGCCGAATGGCTCGCTGCCTTCCAGCAAAGCCAGCAGCAGGCTGCCGAAGCGCACCAGGCCTTCCAGCAGGCCATGGCAGACAGCCACAGCGCCTACCTGCGCCTGACCGAATCGGCGCTGCAGGGATTGAGTGCGGTGATTGGCGGTGGCGCTGCGGCGACCTCCGCAGCCACAGTCGTCGCGCCGGCGTCATTGCAATCGGCACGGCCTGCGCATCCGACGACCACCGTCAACGAAGCTGCGTCGGAGCCAGAGGTGCAGGCAGTGGCTCCGAATCCGCCCAAGCGGGAGAAGGATCCGTTTTTCAGCACCGCGATGTCGGCAGTTTCTTTGGATCGGCCGGCGGCCGATCCAGGGCCGAGGGTTCAGGGCCCGGGGCCCAGAGAAGCCGGTTCAGGCGAGAATGCTGCTCTTGAAGGGCCCAGGGCTCAGGGCCCAGGGCCCAGTAAAGCAAGTTCAGGCGAGAACGCCGCGCTCGTAGGGCACAGGGTTCAGGGCCCAGGGCCCAGAGAAGCGAGTCCCGGCCAGAACGCCGCTCTCCTGGGCCCTGGGCCCTCTGCCCTGGGCCCT
>JAGRJL010000503.1 GCA_020442775.1 Lysobacterales bacterium
TGGTAAAGCCCAGAGTCATGCTGATGTTGCCAACGCTGCCGTTGGGGTCACCGCCACCGGTCAGCGGCGGTTCCGGCGCACCGGCCACCACTTCCAGTGCACGCCAGGCGGCGGTCATTCGCAGTACCGGCTCACGCAGCTTGCCGGAATTTCCGCTGGGCGCCGCACGCGCCTCGGGATCGAGCAGGATGGCCTGAATCACTGCGGCGAGATCGCCGCGCACACCGCTGCCATTGTTGTTGAAAATTGTGGCCACCCGCTGGATGTAGGCCGGTGACGGGTTTGAGGTCACAAAGCGCTGGATCAGCTGGCGACTGAGGAAAGGCGCAACGCTTGCGTGCCCGGCAATCCGATCCAGTCCGCTGTTGATGTCCGCTTCGCAGGCGGCACGAGTGTTGCCCACGGCCGGCAGGGTGATGCCATCGAAAATGGTCTTGGCGGCAGTGTCATGGAAGGTCGCGCCGCCGGCCATGTAGTTCTGATCATTGGGCGGATTGACCATCGGGAAGCAGATCATCGGCACCAGCGGATCGCGGTTGGTGTTGTTGCCGAACCGGGCACCTGAGTAGTCGGTGCGGTCGTAGGAGAACCCGGTGAACAACCGGGCCAGTTCCGAGATGATCGTGTTGTCATAGGTCGGAATCGGTTGCCCACCACTGAGCTGCAGCGAGAAATCCAGGTTTCTCTTGACCAGCCCGAAGGAAAACAGCTGCATCACCTCGCGTGCATAGTTTTCGTCCGGCAGCACGGTGTTGCCGCCCGACTGGTAGGCGGCGCGGTTACGCAGATAGGTCAGCCATTGGCCCATCGTGGGGCTGTAGGTGACATCGCCGAGCAGGTTGCGGTAGGTGCCGAATGCGCCCGCGATCAGCAGGTCGTAGTACTGCGCGGTTTCACGGGTGGAGATTCCGCCGGAGTCTGAGGCGACCAGAATCTGGCTCAGCGCGAAGGCCAGGCGCTGACGCAGCTGATCCGGCGCGAATACCGCCTGGTGATAGAAACGATCAACCCGATGACCGGAGTTGAGCGAGAACACCGGGTTCTCTGCCAGTTGGTCCAGCCATGGACCAGTCAGGGTCGGCGGTCGGGACAGTTCCTGCTCCAGCCACTGGCCATAGCCGATCCCGCGCAGTCTGGCGATTTCGGCCCGGGTCGGCCCGAAGGTGGCCTGGGTCAGAAAGCGCGCCGCCTCGGCATCACTGGCAGGCGCATCGGTGACGTTGTCAAACCCGCCGCGAAATACCAGATCGTAGGTTTGCGCCAGGCACTGAGGTGCAAGGGCTAGATTTGCCAGGAGCAGAATCAGACCAGACAGCGCTGGTCCCGAAAGTCGCCGGATCATTGGAATGGCCTTGCTGGTTACGCCCGATCAGAGTATCCACAGCGTTCAGCGCTTTGTCTTCACAGGTCGACCTTCGCCCGCGCGTGCTGTGATGAAGAACACTAAACGCATCATGGATCGGTCGGTTGACGCTGCAGCGGCAATGCCGTCGGCCGGACTAGTCCTGGTGATAGGCGGTCACTCGCTCGACTTCACGCCTAGACCCGAGAATCACCGGGACTCTCTGATGCAGCTTCTGCGGCTGGATTTCCAGAATTCGTCCGAGTCCGTTGGTGGCGGCACCGCCGGCCTGCTCCACGATCAACGCCATCGGGTTGGCTTCATACATCAGGCGCAGTCTCCCGCCGGCGGCCCGGCACTTCTCATCCACCGGGTACATGAAGATCCCCCCGCGGGTCAGGATGCGATGAACGTCGGCCACCATTGAGGCCACCCAGCGCATGTTGAAGTCGCGCTCGCGCGGTCCGGTCTTGCCAGCCACCAACTCGCTCACGTAGCGCTGCATCGGCGCTTCCCAGTGGCGCTGGTTGGACATGTTGATCGCGAACTCGCTGGTTTCCTCGGGAATCTTCGTGTTGCGCTCGGTCAGGGTGAAGCTGCCCTGTTCGCGATCGAGGGTAAAGACGTTGACCCCGTCGCCGAGAGTCAGGACCAGCTGGGTGCTGGGACCGTAGACTGCATAGCCAGCAGCCACCTGTTCGACGCCGCGCTGCAGGAACGCCGATTCGTCCGGCTCAACGACGCCATCCGGACAGCGCAGGACCGAGAAGATTGTGCCCACCGAGACGTTCACGTCGATGTTGGACGAGCCATCCAGCGGATCAAACACCAGCAAGTATTCGCCCTTGGGATAGCGATGGGGAATCGGATGCGGGTCATCCATCTCCTCCGAGGCGATGGCCGCCAGATGGCCGCCCCACTCATTGGCCTGCAGCAGGATCTCATTGGACAGCACATCCAGCTTCTTCTGCGCCTCGCCCTGGACGTTGGTGGTGCCCAGATTGCCCAGCACCCCGCCCAGCGCACCCTTGGAAACGGCAATCGAAATCCGCTTGCAGGCGCTGGCGACCACCTTGATCAATCGCCGCAAGTCGGCGTTGATCTGGCCCTTGGCCCGCTGTTCCTCAATCAGAAACTGGCTCAACGAAATGGGGGCATGCTCGGTCATGGAAACTCCAGCAAGGACAGGTTGGCGCGAAAAGCGCGACTTCAGGTCTAGACCTCGACCAGGGATGGGGTGATGCCGCGGGCGGCATAGTCGCGCCAGCGGGTACGCGCGTCCGCGGTCCCCTGGGGGTCATTTGGAATCAGCTCGATGACTCGCTCCACGCTCACTGCGACGGCTTCGGGACGCTGATTGATGATCACCGCCCGCGGACGGGTGCGCATCCCGGGCGCCACAATCAGCAGCGGGCAAAGGGCGTCATCTTCGTCGCCGCAGATCTGATGCGGCAGGAAGCTGTCTTCCGGGAGTTCCCACAGATATTGATCCAGGGCTTCGGCGGCCGTCTCCGACGCCACCAGCCACAGGGCCGGCTGCTGCTGCTCCTGACAGCGGCCGGCCAAGTACGCCAGCAGCGCCTGCGGGTCATTCGCGTAGCGCTTGACCGGCTTGTAGAAATCGACCCGCATGGTGCTCGCCGTCGACGATCAGTTCGCCTGGGAACGCAGCCACTCCACCAGCAGACCGACCGGGCGCCCGGTCGCATTGCCCTTGCGGCCCGAATCCCAGGCGCTGCCGGCAATGTCCAGATGCGCCCAGCGCTGCCCCTCGGTGAAACGCGACAGAAAGCAGCCTGCGGTGATTGCACCCGCATACTTTCCGCCGAGATTGGCGACGTCGGCGAAGCCGCTTTCCAGCTGCGACTGGTAATCGTCCCACAGCGGCAGCGGCCAGGCCCGATCCATGATCCGCTCACCGGCGGCGCGCAGTTCGGCGCTGAGTTCGTCATCGCGACTCATCAATCCGGTCGCGTGCGAGCCCAGCGCCACCACGCAGGCGCCGGTCAAAGTGGCGATGTCGATCAGCGTGGTGGGTTCGTAGCGGCGCGCATAGGTCAGCGCGTCACACAGGATCAGTCGCCCTTCGGCATCGGTATTGAG
>JAGRJL010000504.1:0-1815 GCA_020442775.1 Lysobacterales bacterium
CAGGATCAACTTACCTGCGGTTCACCACTAGAGCTGCTCGAAGGGCTCGTCAGGCAGCTCGGATCTCACTGATTCAAACAGATCCCAGTTCTCGAACAGCAGATCAACCAGCCTGGGCTCGAACTTGCCGCCGCGTTGTTCGGAGATGAACGCGCGAACCTCATCCGGGCTCCAGGCCCGCTTGTAGCAGCGATCCGAGCCCAGCGCATCGTACACGTCCGCCAGCGCAGTGATCCGTCCGCCGAGGCTGATCTCTTCGCCCTTCAGTCCCTGTGGATAGCCGCTGCCGTCCCAGTTTTCATGGTGCTCCTTGGCAATTTCTGCAGCCAACTTGAGCACCGGTCGGCGCGAGCCGGTGAGCAGCTGTGCACCCATTTCGGCGTGCTTTCGCATCACCTTGGTTTCTTCAGCCGTGTGCGGACCCGGCTTGTTCAGCACCGCGTCGGGGATCCCGATCTTGCCGATGTCATGCAGAGGTGCGGCGAAGCGCAGCAACGAGCAGGTGGATTCGTCCAGCCCATAGAGCTTGGCCATTCTGGAGGCAATCAAGCCCACCCGGCGAACGTGATTGGCGGTTTCCTTGGAGCGTGTCTCGGCTGCTCCCGCGAGCAGATGGACCATTTCCAGCTGCGAATCGAACAGCTCCTGATTGAGGTGCAGGTTCTCGAAGGCGATCGAGACGTTGGTGCAGAATAGCTCCACCAGTCGATAGTCCAGCTCGCTCAGCCGCCAGGTCTCACCCACATACAGCAGGCTTTCGGTGCGATGACTGTCGGTGAAGTGCAGCACATAGTGATCGCTGTTGATCACGCTGCGCTTTTGTTCATAGGCGCACTTGAGCGATTCGACGATCCGCGGCGGCAAGCGCTCTTCCGCATGGTTGTTGACGTAGCGGCTGTATTCTCCGGTGGCTGCCGCCACCACGAAGTGTTCCGGCTCGGCGTGGTCGGGGTTGTTGATTTTGCAATACAGCGCGCCGCGCTCCAGACCGACCAGATTGCCCAGCTGGTTGAGCACTGCCGAGGCAAATTCGTGGGTCTTCTGGTGCGAAAAAATGAATGCGGAGGACTCGATGACCCGCTCCAGCCCGCGCTTGTTGCGCTCGATGAACATGATGTCGCGATAGGCGCGCAGGGTGGCATAGACCGTGGTTCGCAGCTTTTGCGCGGTCAGTTCGGTCTTGTCCTTGTAGTCGTTGATGTCGTAGTTGGCGATCACCTCGTGCTCTGGCGCCTGTCCGGGCTGCCCGGTTCTGAGCACGATGCGGATGAACTTGTTCTGCAGTTCCTCTCGGATGAAGCGGACCAGGTCCAGCCCGGCCTGGTCGGTCTCCATCACCACGTCCAGCAGGGTGACGGCGATGTCATCGTGCTCGCGCAGCAAGGCTCTGGCCTCGTTGGCGGAGCTGGCATGGAGGAACTGAAGCGGTCGGTCTTCGAAGCGAAAGCTGCCGAGTACCAGCTTGGTGACGTCGTGCACAGCCGGCTCGTCGTCGACTATCAGCAGCTTGTAAGGGCTTTCCTGAGTGACGTTCTCGTCTGCGAACTGAAACAGTTCGTCGTTTTCAGCCATTGATGCCCCCGAGGACCCCGTCCACGCCAGTGTAGCAACCGAACTGCGCTTCTGGTGCGCAGGCAAGGCCGCACTTCGTCAATTATAGATACGACAAAAGTCTGGGCCGCGGGCCTGGCGCAGGCTCGACACTGGGAAACATCAATCACGCCAGGGTCGCCTCAGCAGCTGCTCTGGCCCTGAGCCTTGCAGTGCGAAGCTGTGCGCGCCGTCTATCGTCAGTTCCCGGTGCAGCGCGGAATC
>JAGRJL010000504.1:1991-2839 GCA_020442775.1 Lysobacterales bacterium
AGCTCGCGGCCGATCAGCATCCGGCGAATCTCGTTGGTGCCGGCGCCAATCTCGTAAAGCTTGGCGTCGCGCAGCAGCCGTCCACAGGGGTACTCGTTGATGTAGCCGTTGCCGCCCAGAGTCTGAATCGCTTCCAGGGCCACTTCGACTGCGCTCTTGGACGCGTGCAGCAGGCAGCTGGCGGGATCGATTCTCGACTGGTGGCCACGGTCGTAGTCTTCCGCGACCCGATAGGCAAAGGCGCGGGACGACTGCAGCGCGGTGTACATGTCGGCGATCTTGGCCTGCATGATCCCGAAGGTGCCGATAGGCTGGTCAAACTGGCGGCGCTCGCGGACGTAGGCCAGCGACACATCGATGGCCGCCTGCATCAGTCCCAGTGGACCTCCGCTGAGCACCAGCCGCTCGGTATTGAGACCGCTCATCAGGACCTTGACGCCCTGGTCGACCTCGCCCAGTACGTTCTCTTCAGGGATCTCGCAATCTTCAAATACCAGTTCGCAGGTGTTGGAGCCGCGCATCCCCAGCTTGTCCAGCTTTTGTGCGGTGCGAAATCCGGGCATGCCCTTTTCGACGATGAAGGCGGTCATCCCTCGTGAGCCCCGATCCTTCGGCGCGGTGCGCATATAGACCACCAGCACGCTGGCCTCAGGCCCGTTGGTGATCCACATCTTGGAGCCGTTGGCGACCCAGCGATCGCCGCGCTTTTCGGCCCTGCAGCTCATCGAGCCGACCACATCGGATCCGGCGCCGGGCTCGCTCATCGCCAGCGCGCCCACCCACTCGCCGCTGCACAGCTTGGGCAAATAGCGCTCGCGCTGAGCCTGGTTGCCGTTGTTGTACAGATT
>JAGRJL010000505.1:0-230 GCA_020442775.1 Lysobacterales bacterium
TTGGCTGATTCGGACCAGGTGGGATAGGGATGGATGGTGCCGAGGATCTTGTTCAGACCCAGCTTCCAGCGCATCGCCAGGGTGAATTCGGCGAGCAGTTCGCCGGCGTGCGAGCCGATCACGGTCGCGCCCAGAATCTGGTCCTTGCCCGGGGCGGTCAGCACCCGCACCACCCCTTCGGCCGCGCCATCGGCGATTGCGCGGTCCAGATCGTCCAGGCCGTAGCTGGT
>JAGRJL010000505.1:336-6072 GCA_020442775.1 Lysobacterales bacterium
TAGGTCCAGAACGGACTGAGCAGTCCGTTGACCGCCGCATACCAGGCCTGGTGCGAGCTGAAATGGGTGAACTGATAGGGCCCGGCCACGTCGCCGCAGACGTAGATGTTGGGGAAATTGGTGCGCAGATAGGCATCGTGGTCGATGGTCCCGCCGCGCCGCGCCAGATTGATGCCCAACTCTTCCAGACCGAGATTCTCGGTATTGGGCTTGCGCCCCAACGCCAGCAGCAGCGCGTCGTAATCGATCACCACCTCGCCGTCAGGACCCTCGCAGTAAAGCTTGCCGCCGGCGTCGGCGCCCTCGACCCGAGCGGCCTTGTGCCCCAGGCGCACATCCAGCCCTTCAGCCTGCAGTTGTTCGAGCAGCGCCTCACCGGCGACCCGGTCTTCCTTGAGCAACAATCGGTCAGCCAGTTCCACCACCGTCACCCGGCTGCCGAGCCGGGCGAAGCTCTGCGCCAGCTCGCAGCCGATCGGGCCGCCACCGATCACCACCAGCCGCTTCGGCAGTTCGCGCAGCGACCAGATCGTGTCTGAAGTGAAATGCGCCGCCGTGTCCAATCCGGGAATCGGCGGCACCAGCGGTCGTGCGCCAGTCGCAATTACCAGCGTGCGAGCCGACAACCGCTGGCCGTGGACCTCCACCTCCCACGGAGAAACGATCCTGGCCTCACCGGCGATGCACTCCACTCCCAGTCCGGTGTAGCGCTCCACAGAGTCATGCGGCTCGATGTCGGCGATCACCTGTTCGACCCGCTGCATCACGGCGGCGAAGCGCACCCCGGGATCGGCATCGGTCAATCCCCATTCGGAGGCCCGGCGCATCTCCGCAGCCAGGCGCGCGGAGCGGATCAGCGCCTTGGACGGCACACAGCCGGTATTGAGGCAGTCGCCGCCCATCTTGTGGCGCTCGATCAGCCCCACCTTGGCCTTGACCGCCGCCGCGATGTAGGCGGTGACCAGTCCCGCCGAACCGGCGCCGATCACCAGCATGTTGTAGTCAAACTTGCCCGGCTTGCGGTGGCCGGCGTAGACCTTGCGCGCGCGGACTAGGTCGAGCAGCTTGCGACCGATGATCGGCAACATTCCCAGCAGCACAAAAGCGCCGATCAGCGAGGGCGAAGCGATGCCGCTGAGCGAGTCTATTTGCGCCAGTTCGCGCCCCGCATTCACGTACACCACGGTCCCGGCCAGCATGCCGATCTGGCTGACCCAGGCGAAGGTCCAGGCGCGCAGGCTGGTCAGGCCCATCACCAGGTTGATCACGAAGAACGGAAACACCGGCACCAGGCGCAGGCCGAACAGATAGAAGGCGCCGTCCTTGTCCAGACCGGCATTGATCGCCTTCAGCCGATCACCGAAGCGCTGCTGGACCCAGTCGCGGAACAGGAAACGGCTGAGCAGAAAGGCGAGAGTTGCGCCCAGGGTGCTGGCAAAGCTCACCACCAGCAGGCCCACGGTCAGCCCAAACAGCGCGCCTGCGCCCAATGTCATGATTGCCGCCCCGGGCAGCGACAGCGCAGTCACCAGCACGTAGACGCAAAAGAACACCGCGATCACCGCGACCGGGTGCGCCTGATAGGCGGCGGTCAGGCGGCTGATCTGCTGATTGAGGCTCTCCAGGCTGAGGTATTGGTGCCCGCCGGCGAGAAAGAATGCGGCAATCGCCAGCACCACTCCAACCGCAACAAGCAAACGCAATTTCGAGCGCATGGACTGGCTTCCTTTGCTGGAGAGATGATCCTAACCGCAGCGGAGGATGACTCGATGCCGCAGCCAGCCGATCAGACCGGCCGACCGACAAAGATATCGCATCAACACGCCGGCGCAGCTGCTGGCCCCGCCATGGCCTGCTACTGCACAATGGCCTCGGCCGGGAGCAACAGCCCGAGGCTGCGCATCCTCGCCCGCCAGACCATCGGATCCGGATCCGCGCTGGCGCTGAGCAGTTCGGTGTAGATCCACTGACGCTCTAACCCGCGCGCCCCAAGGATGCCCAGACTCCACAGCGCCCAGGGACCGCTGCCTTTGGGATCGCTCGCGGCGCGGCTCAACAGTTCGCTGACCTGCCCGGCATCCTTGCTCAGGACAGGAACATCAGTCGGGGTTGCCCTCGCTGGAACCGCCAATCCACCTAGCGATCTCGGCATTGACCAGATCGGGCTGCTCGCGATGCAGGAAATGCCCAGCATTCTCGATCAGCTTCCACTGGTACTGAGCGCCCGGCTCAAACAAGTCCTGCGCCCGGGGAAGCATCTCCTTGCGCATGTCCTGGTGACCGCACAGAATTCGGGTCGGCACCCGGATCGGGTCGTTGAGACGGTGAAAGAGCTGCGCCAGGCCAGGGTCGCGAAAGGATCGCTGGATCGCGGCACGGTAATAGGCCAGTGTGTCTTCGATGCCGCGGCCGCGCAACATCGCCTGCACCACCTGCGCCACGTGCTGGTGATCGGTGAAGTGGGGTGACCAGATTCGCCACAGAAAGCGCAGGAATCCGCCACGGCTCCAGCGAATCAGCCGTTCCGGCAGCCAGGGGAGCTGGAATGCAAACCAGTGAAATGAGCGGATGCAGTGCCTGGGAGAGCGTCTCAAGGTCCGGTTGATTTCCACCGGGTGCGGCACCGCCAGCAGCATTGCCTTCCTGACCTTGTCCGGACACGCGCCCAGCAGCCCATAGCTGATCGCCGCGCCCCAGTCCTGGCCCACCAGATAGACCGCCTTTCCCTCGTTCAGCTGGTCGATGATGGCAACAAGATCGCTGACCAGCGTGGCTCTATCGAAGTAGGCACCGGGCCGGGTCGTGGTGGGGGAATAACCCCGAGTGAAGGGTACGACCGTGCGGTAGCCTGCGTTGGTCAGAAAGCGGATCTGGTGTTCCCACGAGTAGGCGTTGTCCGGATAGCCGTGGACCAGCAGCACCATCGGCCCACTCCCTGCATCCAGGTAGCAGTAGCGCGCGTCGTTGACGTCAATGAACTCATGTCGCGCGTAATCGATGGATTTCAAACCAGCTTGCATGGCATCGCCCGCGATCGCTTGGCAAATCTGTGCCAGGCTCCGGCGTCTGCGGCCTCCAGGCTGCGGTCCGGGCCCTAGTCCCAGCGTACCTCGAAATCGGCGCCGACCTCACCCACAAAGGCGCGGGTGGTCACTGCGCGCACCTTGGCCAGCGGCGAACCCTGCCAGAGCCAGCGCTCCAATGCCTGCAGCGCATGCCGCGGACCGCGGGCAACCACCTCAACCGGTCCGCCAGGCAGGTTGCGGACCCAGCCGGTCAGGCCCAGCGTGCGAGCCTCGCGCTCGGTGTAGGCGCGAAAGCTCACCCCCTGCACGCGGCCCTCGACCAGGAAGCGCCTGCCCCGGACTTCGTTGGGATCTTCCTCGATCAACGCGCAGGTCCGACCGCTTCTTCCAACTCTTCGCGGGTGATCGGACCCAGATACTTCTTGGCCACGCTGCCGTCAGGCGCGATCAGGTAGGTCATCGGCAGACCGCGGGGCACGTCGAAATCCGCCGGCGGCTCGAATACATCAATCTGCGCGACCGGGTAGGAAACCGGCTTCACCTCGAGAAACTTGCGGATGTCGTCGGCCTCGGTCTCCTCAAAAGCCAGCCCGATGACTTCCACGTCGGCGCGCTCGGCGTGCAGTTCGCTCAACTCGGGCATCTCCTTGATGCACGGCGTGCACCAGGTCGCCCAGTAGTTCACGACCACCCACTTGCCCTGCTGGTCGGCCAACGACCAGCTGCCGCCGTCGATCTTTTCCACGCTGAGTACGGGCTTTTCCGGACTCGCCAGCGCAACGGTCGCGGCCAGCAACAGCGGCGCCAACGCCAGGCGCAGGTCGAACAACCGGTTAATCATGCTTCGCTTCATCCTTGTTTTCCTTGTGGCTGATTCCATTGGTGCTGCCCGCCGCTACTGCCGAACTCAGACGACCATCCAGCAGCTCAGCCAGATTCACATCCAGCACCTGCTCCGCGGCCGCCGCGGCCTGAGCCAGACGACGCTCCACCGTCAGCGATCCCAGATCGCCCCCGCTCTCGCCCGACTTGGGCAACGCGTAGGGCAGTTCCCGATAGAGCTGGCGCAAACTCATCCGGTTCAGATCCCGAGACAATATCCAGCCGCCCAGGTCCGTACGCTGAACGATCTTCAGCCGGTCCAGATCATCAATCAGCTGGTTCAGCGCCAGATCACTCAACCAGGGCAGTCGCGCGGCCAGCTCATTGGAGGCCAGCCCCTTGCCGCCGTGCTGCGCCCGGCGCAGCTGCCCCAATAGATCCAGCAAGGCCGGCAATTGTTCCCGCGCGGCCGGCGCACGCCGGTCCCGCTCGTAGCTGAAGGCGCCCAGACTGGCAGCCAGTGAGGCGCCCAGCAGCACGATCAGCCAGGACAGATACAGCCAGATCAGGAACACCGGCACCGCCACCACCGCGCCGTAGATCGCCTGATAGCTGCTGTAGGTGCTGACATAGAGACCGAAGGCGCGCTTGGTGCCCTCAAACAGCAACGTTGCCAACAGTGCGCCGATCAGGGCGTGACGCACCCGCACCGGGGTATTGGGCACGACCAGATAGGACAGGGTGAAGCCGACCAGAGTGACCATGAATGGCAACACCGGCAGCACCCCGTGATCTCGTACCTCGCGAACCAGCTGCGCATCTTCCAAAAGCGGCAGCGAAAACAGGTAGGAGCTCACCGCCACCCCGGAAACCACCAGCATCGGCCCCAGGGTGAGCGCGGTCCAGAACACCACGAATCGCGCCAGCGGGGTGCGCCCATGGGTCACCCGCCAGATCCGGTTGAAGGCCTGCTCGATCGAGCTCATGGTGAGCAGGGCACTGACGATCAGCGCGAGCACGCCCACCGCCTTGAGCTGCGAAGCCGATTCTGCGGCCTGGACCACGAAGGACTGCACTTCGGCGCCGGAAGCGGGCACGAAGTTGGAGAAGATGAATTCGCTCAGGGTGCCGCGGACGGTCTCGAACACCGGAAACAGTGAGACGATGGCAATCGCGACCGAGGCCAGTGGGACCAGCGCAAACAGGGTAGTGTAGGCCAGCGCCGCGGCCGCCTCAAAGCACTGGTCGTCCCAAAAGCGCCGCAGCAGGAAGCGCTGAAACGCCAGCCAGTAGTCGCGATCGAAGTTCAAGCCTGTTCCGTCTTCACAGCTGACCGAGTACTGCACTCGGCACAATAAGCCCGGTAGTGTAGAACACCCGCCTCAATCCGGCGCCCAGCCCTACGGCAAGACCGGCGGCGCGGCGGATCACCTGCAACCCGGAACCCAAGAGCATCCATGGCCAAAGTCCTTGTCCTCTACTACAGCCGCCACGGCGCCACCGCAGCACTCGCCAGACGAATTGCCGATGGTGTGGAGCAGACCGATCAGGCGCAGCTGTGCTTACGCAGCGTGCCACCAGTCCGGGCCAGCTTCGAGCCCGCCAGCGGCTCGGAGGTGCCCGATCAGGGGCCGCCCTACGTCAACAAGCAGGATCTGATCGACTGCGACGGGCTGATCCTCGGCAGCCCGACCCGCTTTGGCGCCATCGCCGCCCCGCTCAAGCTGTTCCTGGAAAGCACCGGCGACTTGTGGGTCTCCGGCGCGATGGTGGGTAAACCGGCCGCCGCATTCACCGCCACCGCCAGCCTGCACGGCGGGCAGGAGAGCACCCTGCTGGGGATGCTGCTGCCGCTGCTGCATCACGGCATGCTGGTCACCGGCCTGCC
>JAGRJL010000506.1 GCA_020442775.1 Lysobacterales bacterium
CCTGGCGGGCGCTACTGGCAATATCCACACCATCGGACAGGCCAGCGCCTCTCCTGCCCAACTATCGTGTTCGCCGAATTGGCGCTAGGCTCGATCGCACTTCGCTCTCGGCGGCCGCTGCCCGGCGAGGTCTCCGAGCCATTGGGAAGGTAGACAGCATGCGCGTTTTGGGCCTGATTCTGATCTGCTGGTGCAGCCTGGGTGTCGCTCTTGCTCAGGCACCCGCCAATCAATTCCTCAGTGAGATCGTCTATGACTCACCGAACGGGATCACTGCGCTGGAGTTTGATCACAACGGCGACCTGCTCTACATCGAAAAGCAAGGTCGGGTGATGCGCCTGCCCAGCGACGGCAATGGCGGCTTTGCCACGCCCGCGGTCCTGTTCGCCGATCTGCGCAGCCAGGTCACCTCGGTCAGCGAAGCCGGCTTGCTGGGGCTGGCGCTGGCGCCCAACTACGCCAGTAGTCGATGGATCTATCTCTACTACAGCACGGCCAGCGATAACCGCCTGACCCGGATTACCGCGAACGGCACCTTCACCGCAATGCAGGCCGGCTCGGAAGTCGTGCTGTTATCAGGCTTGCCCGGAACCAATCGCTTTCACAGTGCCGGCGACATCCATTTCGCACCCGGCAGCAACAGCACCTTGCTGGTGTCGCTGGGCGACAACCTGTCTGCCAATAGTGCCCAGGATCTGGATCGATACGAAGGCAAGATCCTGCGCCTGAACGCGAGCAATGGCCAGGGATTGGCCACCAATCCGTTCTATGACGGCGACCCTGACTCGATCCGTTCCCGCATCTATGCGATTGGCTTTCGCAATCCCTTCCGCTGGACCTTTCATCCGCTGGCCAGCCACGACCAGTGGCTATATTCATCAGAGAATGGCAATTCCACGGACCGACTGTCCTTTGTCCGACGCGGCTCCAACGGCGCCTGGAGCTCGGCCGGCGACGGCGGTGGTTTTCTCAATCCGCCCGATCCCAATCACCGGGTGCTGGCGACCAGCTTTCCTTCGGTGGTGGGAGTGGCGATTTCGGCAGCGGGGCCGTTTGGGACCGATGTGCTCTATTGGGGGCAATGGCAGGGCAACATCCGCCGCTGGCAGCTCAGTGGCGTAGACCTGGATACGGCGTCAGCGCTGGACGGCGGCGCCTACTTCACGACCGACACCAGTGCGGTGGATTTGCAATTCGGCCCCGATGGTCAGCTGTACGCCAGCACTTCCGGTGGCGGCAGCTCGGTCGGCGGCAGCTTTCCGCTGCGCCGCATCCGTTATCTGGGCACCAACAACTTCCCAACCGCGGCCTTCAGCACCAGCCCGGCAAGCGCGACCGGCACCGCGCCGCTGCTGGTGCAGTTTGTTGATCAATCGACCACCCCCAGCGGCACCATTGTGAGCTGGAATTGGGATTTCGGTGACGGCGCAACGTCCAGCGCGCCCAACCCCAGCCACACTTTCAGCAACCCGGGCATCTACCTGGTGCGTTTGACGGTCACCAACTCCGACGCCATTCCGGCACATGCGAGCAAGAGCATTCGCGCCACCAGAACGGTACGGGTGAGCTACGCCGGCACCATCTTCGATGCCCGCAGCGCGTCCAGCGTACCGCTGGCCGCCGCAACCGAGTTGCGCTTTTATGAGGCTGACGGTGTGACCGCAACCAATCTGGTCGGGGCCTTGGGCCCTCCGAGCAACATCCTGCAGGTACCCGCAGGCGGGGTCAGCGGGACGGAAGTGACGCTGAAGCTGATCAGTGATGGATTGGTGGTCAGCGCCGGCGAGCCCAGTTCGGACGGGGTATTGGCGGCCAAACGCGGATGGCAGCTGGCACCGGGCGAGGGCTCGCAGCTGCTCCACGGTGACTACTATCTGGCCAGCACCATGATCAGCGGGACCTTGGTCGATACCCGGCAAGCGCCCGTGATTGCCGACCTTGGCCTCCATCGCGGCCAAGGCGCGGCGGCGACACCCTATCCCGTCGCCGGCGGGCGCGATTATCTGCCCGGCTCGGGTCTGCCGCCTTCCGGTGTTGCCCATCGCCGACTCAGCGACGCCTTGGGCTACTTCCATTTCGCCATCCGCAACGGCGACGCCGCCACCGATTTCCGGGTGGATGCAGTCGCCGATACTTCGGTCAATACCCACGCAGCGGTGGACCGTCAGACCTTTGTAAGCACCGGCACTAACCCGCAGCTGGGGATGGTCAGCGGACTGTGGAGTGGCGGCCAGAACTGCGATGCCCTCAACGGCATCCCGGTCACGCTCGCAGTCAGCTATGCCGGGCAGATCCAGCCGCTGTGGGATCAACACTGCATCAACTGCCATGGCGCCAACGCCAGTGCCGATCTCGATCTGCGCGCCGGTTCCAGCCTGGCCAATCTGGTTGGCGTCCAGAGCGACGGCGTGCCCGGCGTCCCCCGAGTCACCGCCCAGCGACCCGACCGCAGTTTCCTGATCGAGAAGATTAACTGTATGCAGCCGCAAATCGGCACTCGAATGCCGCCGACAGGTGCGCCGCTTTCCCTGGCCGAACAAGCACTGGTGCGAGACTGGATCACGCAGCTGGTCGTGATTCCGGGGCTGCTGTTCCGGGATGGATTTGAGTAGATCGAGCAGATTCGGAGGCGGCAGCGGTGAAAAAAGCCGGCGAAAGACCTTCTCGACCCTGATAACGCACCTACTTCGCGGCGATTAGAACTGGTCATGCGCTGGCATCTGCGCAGCAAGCTCCGCTCTCTTCTTGAGATCTGCCTGTCTGGTTCTTTCCCGGGACGGAAGAATTCGCACGCCAGCAGCGGAAAAATCCTACACCTAGGGGAGAACTTTGCCGACAGACAGCTTGGGCGCGGGATGGCACGGTAGCCGCATGGCAAGCGCCCGCTCCCTGATCGTCCAGCCCGGCCAGCTCGGCCATTTCCACGTGGTCGTCCGCTGCGTGCAGCAGCTGTTCCTCTGTGGACGCTGCCGGGTCAGCGGGAATAGCTACGACCACCGGCGAGGCTGGATCGAAGCGAGGATCCTGGAACTGGGCGAGTTGTTCGCGGTGTCGGTGCACAGCTACG
>JAGRJL010000507.1 GCA_020442775.1 Lysobacterales bacterium
CAATCTGGCGCTGGCGCTGAACAACGCCCGGCTGGGTGCGGAGATCGCGATCGAGATCTGCAAACAGGGACGATTGAGCTAGGAACTCGATCGTCTACGGCGGGGATTCAAAGCCATCAGCCAGCAGTTCGGTCGCGAACTGCAGATCGAGAAAGGGTCTGGCGCTGCCCATCACTTCAGCCAACCCGCGGTGTTCCAGCACCGTTCCCATCACCACCCGGGTCACCCCGCCCTCCTCGACCAGCTCGAAACGCTGGCGCGCCTGCGCCTTCGGCTGCAGCACCGCATCGCCATCAGCAAAGGCCAGCCGGTTGACGCCGGGGTCGACCTGGGAGAAGCGCAGGCGCAGCTGGGTGACGCCGCTACGGTTGATTGCCGCAATGCCGGCCGCGCTCAGATCGATGCGCAGGGCGTAGTAGCGATCGCGAGCGGTGCCGACGAAGCAGCCTACGTCAGCGGCATCGGCCGGCGCGCTGGCGTCGCTGAGTTCAACCTCAGGCTGGCCAAAGCTGCCAGTGGCCAGATCCAGCCGCGGGTTGCCGAGATTCCCGCCGATCAGCGGGTTGCTGCCGCTGCTGGCTTCCTGCAGCAGGTACAGACTCGCGCCGCTAATATCCACGTCCGCAGGGATTGCTGAGGTATCGAAGGAAACCAGTCCAACGGTCAGCCGGCTGCCGTCATCGCCGATCGCGATCTCGCTGGTGCCCAGGGTATTCCCATCGGTCCAGCCGTCACGCAGTCCACCCTCCGATTGCAGGGTCATCCCCGGGGATTGGCGAAAGCGCGGGAAGAAATAGCTCTCGGTCTGTACCGCCACCTTGTAAAGATAGCCCTCAGGATCGAGGTGGATGGGGTCGGCCGGAATCCCGGAAACCACCCGGAAGTTCTCGCGCAGCGACGGCCGCAGCGGATTACCGCCCGGAAAGGGCAGATAATCCGGCGCCTGCTGCCCGGGTCGCGGTAGCACCCCGGCGTTGCTGACGCCGTCGCCGTAGTAGTAATGCATCTCGCCCACGCCGTGGTCGAAGTAGCGGCGCGGATCGGCGTTGGTCCAGGCGATGCGCTGGCTTTCCACTTCCAGATTCATCGCGTTCAGCTCGATATCGGTGACCAGCGCATTGCTGGGATCGCGGCTCAAGTCCTCACGCTTGGGACAGGCGTAGATCCAGCACCACAGGGCAGATACGTTGAAGTTAGGGTACTCGTAGCTGGACAGCAGCAGGTCCAGATCGGGGCGCACCGCCAGCATCGCCTGGGTGATCTGGGTGGTATCAGACATGATCCGCGCGAACAGCGCCGCTTCCGAACCAGGGCTGTCCAGATCCATCTGCTTGTACCAGCCACCCCCGGAGCGGCCGGCCAGAATGTCGTTGCCGCCCAGACTGAGCATCACCGTATCGATGCTGGGCTGGGCCTGCAGTTCGGCGACCACGTTGGCGATCCACGGATAGTTCGCGGTGTCCACCCATTCCCGTGCCTCACTGCCTGAGATCGCATACTCGGGACCGCTGTAGCCGGCACCGGGATTGGAGCCCAGCGAGCGACTCAGCGCGCGTTTGTCGGCGTGCCCGAACTTGTCGAAGATCTCGTTGTGGGCATCGTCATCCCACAGATACTGCGCCCAGCTGTCGCCGGCGATCAGCACTCTCGGCTGGGTCAGCGGCGCCGCGCAGGCGCCGGCTACTGCCGCGGGCCGCGGCTCGCGCGGCAGCACCCCGGGATAGTTCCAGGGGTACTGCCCGGTCTCGGCGGCCATGCCCGGCGCCGCAGTAGTCAGCAACGCCAGCGCGCAACTCAGATTGATGAAACGCCGCGTACCGCTCATCGAACTCAGGACAGTCCCCGCTCCGCCTCGCCGATCGCGATGTCCAGCACCCCCAGCATGAAGTCCACATCGGCTTCACTCAGACACATCGGCGGCTTGATCCGCAGCACGTTGCCGCTGTAGCCGCCCTTTCCGATCAGCAAGCCCATCTCCTTGCAGCGCTCGAGGATGTCGAGCGTTTGCGCCGAAGCCGGCGCCTTGGTCTGGCGATCGAGCACCAGCTCGGCACCGACCATCAGCCCACGCCCGCGCACATCGCCGATCAATCGATGGCTGCGCTGCATCTCGCGCAGACCGTCCAGCAGCCGTCCACCGACGCGCTTGGCCCGGGCCTGGATCTGATCCTGCTGCAGCACGTCGAGCGTCGCCATGCCCTGCGCGCAGGACACCGGATTGCCACCGAAAGTGTTGAAGTGTACTCGGCTGCTGAGGCTGCTGGCGATCTCGCCGCGGGTTACGCAGGCGGCCAGCGGTGCACCGTTACCGATGCCCTTGGCCATGGTCACCATGTCCGGGGTCACGCCGTGGTTCTCAAAGCCCCAGAAGGCGTCACCGGTGCGGCCGAAGCCGGTCTGCACCTCGTCGGAGACGCACAGACCGCCGGCGGCGCGCACGTACTCGTAAACCGCCGGCAGATAACCCGGCGGAATCTCCACCGCACCACCGACGCCCTGAATGGGCTCGGCGATGAAGGCAGCGATCTGCCCGCTGGTGCCGTGCTGGATCAGGCTCAGCACGTCCAGCGCATACTTGCGACCGGCATCGGGATCGTCATAACCGTAGTGGCCGCGGTAGCGATCGGGCAGCACCGCATGCTGCACTCCCAGGTTGTGCGGCACGTTGTATTTCCAGGTGCTGTGCGCGGTGAGCCCCATGGTGCCGGCGGAACCGCCGTGGTAGGCGTTGCGCAGCGCGATGACGTCGTAGTTGCCGGTGTAGGCGCGCGACATCAGCACCGCCAGATCATTGGCCTCGCTGCCGGAATTGACGAAATAGACAACGTTCAGACCGCTGTCCTTGGGGAAGGTCTGGGCCAGCCGCTTGCCGAACTGGGCAATGTTCGGATGCAGATAAATGGTGGTGGTGTGCTGCAGCAGTTCGTTCTGCGCGCGCACCGCCTCGATCACTCGCGGATGGCAATGGCCGACGCTGACCGACACGATTCCGGCGAAGCCGTCCAGATAGCGGCGACCGGTTTCGTCAAACAGATACTGCATCGAGCCCTGCACGATCATCAGCGGCTCGCGATACATGGTGACCAGCGCCGGGGTCAGAAACTCGCGGCGCATCGCCAGCACTTCGGCCTTGGAGGGTCCGCTGTAAGGCGCCGGAGTGAAGGCGTAGTCGGGCAATACCGGTGCAGCCGGCTGTCCTTCGCGGGTGCCGCCGGCGGCGCCGGCCGCGGATGAATCGTTCTGCTGGTTAATGCCTTCGGTCATGTCGCCCTCCGCGCTGTCGCTGCTTTCTGACCGCTGATCATCGCATGCCGCGTGCGCCTCTGATAGCGGTTGCCGACAGGCAGCTGCAGCGCCCGACGGACCCGTGTCAGGCGTCCTCCGTGGCAGGCACGCGCGCACTTTGCGCTCGGCGCAGACGACCGAAGGGCACCTGCCCTGCCTGCGCGCAGAACTGATCGTTCTCCCAGATCACATGCCCGCCGATCATCACCATCGGCACCACCGTATCCGATCGGTTGACCAGCTGCTCGTGATCAAACTCGACGCGATGGCGGCGCTGCACATTGGCCTCACCGTCATAGAGCGCCAGCCGCTCCGGGTCGACCAGAATCAGATCCGCCTGGTCGCCGACCTCGATCTGTCCGCCGGCCACCCCGAAGACCTCGGCCGCATCGCGGGTGAGCCGGCGCACCATATAGGCCACGTCGCGGTCTCCACCCTCGGCGGCCAGCTTCAGCGCGCGCAGATTGCAGTCATAGAAGGCCATGTTGGTCAGATGCGCGCCGGAATCATTGAAGCCCGGCAGCAGGTTGGGGTCCATCAGCAGGCGTCGAACCGTTTTCGGATTTCGATTGGCGCTGACGGTGGACCAGCTCAGCGCCAGATCGAAGCTGCGCAGCAGCTGGATCACGAAATCGGCCTCGTCCGAAATCCAGAAGAAGTCGCGCGCAACCAGCGCCTGCTCGCCCTCCAGAAAATCATTGATTTCGCCGCGATTGATCGCGCAAACCCGCTCGAACAGCGACTGGAAGCTGCGTCCCTCCCAGCCTGCCAGCGGACAGCGCTCCACCCACATATCCGCCAGCGCCCGGTTGAAGGCGTAGTCCTCCAGCCGCAGCAGACGCTTGATTCTGGCCAGTCCGAAGCCGCGCTTGCCCTTCATCCACATCGCCTTGAAGCGGGCAATGAACTCCGGATTGCGCAACAGCCGCGCACGCCCCTCGCGATCCTCGCTGTCGATCTCGTTGAGCGCTCTCAGCTCCGGAATCTCTTCGGCCAGCGGGGTGACTGCGCCGTCGGACCAGACCTTGAATGGCGCCGCCAGCGCCTGCAGATGGAAGCGGCCCTGCAGCAAACGACTGTTCATCAACCATGCCAGCAGCCGCGCCAGCGGCAGGATCTTGCGGCTGCTGTGGACGTCCATCGCGGCGACCACGGTGGTCTTCAGCGGCTTGCCAAACAGCCGACCCGAGGTCAGCAGGAAGCTGCGCAGCACGGTCAGGGTGCTGTCCTTGGCCGGAGTCGCCTGCCACACCGCATCGCGCCGGCGCAGCACCTCGGTGAGCGCACGCAGCTCGGCATATTTGGCGTACTGGGTGGGAATCACCTTGTCGGTGTGCGGCTGATTGGCCAGATAGTGAAAGGGCAGCGCATCGGTGGAAAGACCGGCATAGCCCAGGTCCAGCGCCTGTTCCAGCAGCTGGCACATCCGCGCCAGCTCATCGGCGGTGGGATCGCGGCGAATGCTGTCGTCAAAGCCCATGACCTCGATCCGCAGCATCGAATGGGGGAACAGCGGCACCACGTTGGGCCCCAGGTTGGCCTGCTCCAGATGCGCCAGGTATTCCGCCGGGGTGTTCCAGCCGACCTTGTCGGCAATCTTGTGCAGCACCGCCTTGGGCAGGTTTTCCACCCGCGCGTAGCAGTCCACGATGGGATCGTAGCCGCCCCGGCGTTGCGCGCCGAAGGCCAGACCCAGGCTGCAGTTGGCGATCACCACGCTGGTGGTGCCGTGGCGGGTGGACTCGGGCAGATGCGGCGAGAGCTCCAGTTCCAGATCGTAATGGGTATGGATGTCGAACAGGCCCGGCATCAGCCACTGGCCGCGGGCGTCGATCTCGCGTGCGCCGCTGACCTTTTCGAGCGACGCGGCGCGCCTGACGATCTTGCCATCGGCGATCGCCACATCCTCGCTCAGCGGCTCCGGGCCGCCGTCGAAAACCTTGGCGTGGCGAATGATCACGTCATAGGGTTGGTTCATCTTCAATCTCCCTGGCGCAGCCGTTCGAAATAGGCGGCGAGCATCTTCGAGCCGGCTCGCAGCAACTCCTCGCGCGAGATCGGGCTGGGCTGAAACACGTGGCGGTGAATCAACCCTTCGGCCATTGCGTGGAGTGCAAAGGCCACCGCATCGCCCTGCCTGATCTCGAACAGCGCGACAAAACGGCGAACCTTTTGCAGCAGCATCGCTTCGCGCTCGCTGATCAGCGCATTGAGCGCCGGGTCTACCCGCCGGCGCTGCTCCAGCACATCGTGCAGCGCGGTGTCGTTGGCGTGGAAATCATGAACATAGGCCAGCGCCTGATAAAACAGCGCCTCCACGTCCAGATCCTTCAGACCGACGCCATTGGCGGGCAAGCTTGGGACCACCAGCTGCTCGGCGATGTTGCCGAATCGCACTTCCGCGACCACCCGCAGGATCTCGTCCTTGTTGTCAAAGTGCTGATAGAAGCTGCCGCTGGCCACGCCGGCGCGTGCAGCGATCGATTTCGCGGTGGATTGTTCGTAGCCGCACTCGGCGAACTCGGCGCTTGCCGCGCTGATCAACGCCTCGCGCTTGAGCCTGGCGCGCAGCTGTTTGGGTGGATTTCGCACCTTTGCCCCAGATCGCATCGACGCGCCGAGCATCACAAAAACCGAACTTGACGTCAAGGTCACGTTTTGTCAGTCTGCTCGCCACGCCCTCTTCCCTGCGGACGCCGGAATGAACCAAGCTGACTCGATCAACGACCCAGCGCTCCAGGCCTGGATGGATTCAGGGCAGCTCCGGACCCTGCTCGGGCAGCGGATCTTCACTATCGACACTGGCGCGGCGGACCGGGAGACGATCTTGCTGATCCACGGCTTTCCGACCTCGTCGTGGGACTGGCAGCCCCTGTGGGCGGATCTGGGCAAGCAATACCGGCTGGTTGCGCTGGATATGCTGGGCTTCGGACTTTCCGACAAGCCCAACCGGCGCCAATACACCATCCATCGCCAAGCTGACCTGGTGGAAGCACTGGTCGAGGCACTCGGGTTGCAGCAATTCCACGTACTCGCCCACGACTATGGCGACACCGTCGCCCAGGAGTTGCTGGCGCGGCAGAATGAAGGCAATGGCGCCGGAGAATGGCTGTCAGCCTGTTTCCTCAACGGCGGCCTGTTCCCCGAAACCCATCGGGCGTTGCTCACCCAGAAGCTGCTGCTCAGCCCACTCGGCTGGCTGGTCAACCGCCTGGCCGGCCGAGGCACCTTCAATCGCAGCTTCAGCAAGGTGTTCGGGGCGCGCAGCAAGCCAAGCGCGGCCGAACTGGACCAGTTCTGGGCCCTGATCAACGTCAATCAGGGCAAGCACGTATTCCACAATCTGATCACCTACATGGATGACCGCCTGCAGCACCGCGAACGTTGGGTTGCGGCCCTGCTTGAAGCCAGGATGCCGCTGGCGCTGATCAATGGCTCGGCCGACCCGGTTTCTGGAGCCCATATGGTCGCTCGCTATCGCGAGTTGGGCTGCAGGCTTGACTATCTGGCCGAACTGCCGGGCATTGGGCACTACCCGCAGGTCGAGGCTGCGGACCAGGTGGCGCAGCACTATCTGAGCTTTCTTGCACGGCAAGGGGCTTGAGTCAGCATTGCACCCATCCACCAATTCAGCTAGGGACTAGAGCAGATTGCTTGCGCGCCGCAGTGTCCAGCGCTCCCCCCAATCGCCGACCGGCTGCTCCACAGCCAGCGCCACCGCCAGCGCCTCCTCGAATGCCTGGCGAGAAATATTGCGGGCGCCCATGGTCAGCAGGTGCTCACTGGACATCTGCACGTCAATCAGGCCGAAGCCCCATCGATGCAGCTGCAGCGCCAGCGCAACCAGCGCC
>JAGRJL010000508.1:0-434 GCA_020442775.1 Lysobacterales bacterium
CGGGTGGCACGCAGCGCCGGCAGCATGGCTGCCGCCAGCGCGATCAGCAGCAACGCACCGACCCCGAGCGCCATGCTGATCGGGTCGGTGGGTTCCATCCCGTAGAGAAAGCTGGTCAGCCACTGCGCGATCAGCACCACACCCATCAGGCCGGCGGCGGCGCCCAGGATGATCGGCTTGGCCGCCCCCTGCAGCACCTGGGTCAGCAGCGATTTTGAGGTGGCGCCCAGCGCCAGCCGCACCGCGTATTCCGGGCGTCGGCGGGTCACGCTGTGATTGACCACCCCAAAGACCCCGATCGCACCCAACAGCAGGGACAGCGCCGCCAGCAGGGTCAGATAGAAGCGCAACTGCAGCGGCTGCACCATGCTGCCTTCCACCACCTGGGCGATGGTGGTCACGCTGTCCACCGCCACCCGCGAATCCAGCCCGCG
>JAGRJL010000508.1:584-5971 GCA_020442775.1 Lysobacterales bacterium
GCACGCGGCCCATCCTCGAAGCTGGAAACCACCTGCTTGCCCAGCGCCGATTCACCAGGCCACATGGCGTTGGCGAAGGACTCGCTGACCAGGGTGACCAGTTCGCTGTCGGCGCTGTCGCCGATCTCGATCGAGCGCCCCTGCAGCAGACGCACGCCCATCGCCTCGAAGAAGTCCGGGGTAGCTGAGCGGAACACCACATTGGGCTGATTGCCGCCGGACAGGTCGGGCCGGCTGGGCACCTTGACCCCGCCCTGCCAGCCGCCGTCGCGCAGCGGCAGCCGATTGGTCAGGCCGGCACTCTCGATCCCGGGCAGCGCCTGCGCCTGACGCAGTGCCTCGGCATAGAACTGCTCGCGTTCCGAGCCGCTCATCTCATTTGGATTGCTGACCAGATCGAGGCTAACCACGCCGTGGGCGCGGATCCCCAAATTGATCTCCTGCAGCGCGTCGACGGTGCGGATCAGCATCGCCGAGGAAACCGTCAGCACCACCGCAAACAGCACCTGGGCGCCGATCAGCAGATTGTGCGAGCTGGCGCGCCCGCTGGCGCCGGCGGCGGAGCGCTGATTGCCGAGATCGTTGTTGATCCGCCCGCGCAGCAGCGCGCTGGAGGGAATCAGCCCGGTCACCACGCCGCACAGCAGCGCCAGCACACCGGCCACCGCCAGTCCGGCCCAGTTCATCTCGATGGTCGAGGCGAAGCCATCGCCCAGCGGCAGCCGGTTCACCAGCAGATCGAAGCCGGCGGCCGCCACCGCCACTGCCAGCAGCGCGGCGATGGTCGAGAGCACCAAAGTCTCAATGGTGATTTGCAGCGCCAGGCGGCCGGGCCGCGCGCCCAGAGCGCCACGCAAGGCCAGTTCGGAGCGGCGCTCCATCACCCGCACCACCACCAGCGCGGAAACATTGCTGCAGGCCATCAGCAGCAGCAGTCCTGCTGCGCCCAGCAACAGCAGCACTGCCGGACGAACGTCGCCAAACAGGTGTTCGCGGATCCCGGCCACGTGGGCATCGCGCGACTTGTCCCAGGCTTCGGGATAGCGATATTCCTGGCCCAGCGCTTGTCCCAAGGCAAGAATCTCCTGCTGCGCCAGGGTCGAACTGACGCCATCGCGCCAGCGCCCGATCAGGGTCAGATAACCGTTGCCTCTGTAGTCCGGATCGGCCGGGTCGATGGTGAGCGCACGCCAGGCGCTGATGTCGGGGTTGGGAAAGAAAAAGTCCGGCGCGGCTACGCCGATCACGGTGGTGGCCTTGCCGTCCAGGTTGATCTGCCGGCCGATCACCCCGGGATCTGCGGCGAAGCGGTCGCGCCACAGGGTGTGGCTGAGGACCACCGTGGGCTCGGCACCGGGTTTCTGGTCAGCCGGCTCGAAGCCGCGACCCAGCAGCGGCTGACGCCCGAGCACGTTGAACAATTCCGCGCTGCCATCGACCACGTGGACCATCTGCGCGGCGCCCTGGTCACGCAGACTCACCGTCCAGTTGCTGAAGGCGGCCAGCGCACTCATGCTGGGAACCCGAGCCTGACTGAACTCAAACTCGCTCTGCATCCAGTCGTATTCACCCCAGAACACCGCAATCTGTTCGGACTGGGCGTAGGGCAATGGTCGCAGCAGCAGTCCGTAGACCACGCTGGACAGCGCCACGGTGCCGCCAATCCCCAGCGCCAGAGTCAGGATTGCGGTGGCTGAATGCAATCGATGGCGCAGCAACTGCCGCAAGGCGTAGCGCAAGTCACGGATCCATCCATTGCCCATCGGTTTGCTCCCGGCGTTCCTAATCTTTGGAGTCATGGTTTGCAAGGGGCGTGCCAAGGGAGAGATATCGGTGAAACAGACACTTAGGGGGTGATTTGGTTGGATCAGGTGTGCGGATTCGGGTGGACGCGTTCGGGATTGGCTGGGATTAGGGTAAAGGGCTGAGGGCTGAGGGCTGAGAAAAGCACAAGCCAAGAACGCTTCGGCTGGAAGGGAAAAGTAGCGACATCGGAGCCGAAGACGCCAATCTGCTGCGGCCTGGGCACCTGGCTCTCTCAGCCCTCAGCCCTCAGCCCTGTTCCCCAGGGCCTCAGGCCCTAAGCCACCGTCGGCCCTATCGGCAAACTCCGAACTCTCACCCCGCTTGCCGCAAAAATGGCATTGGTCAGCGCCGGGGCTGCGGTGGGGATGCCCATTTCGCCGGCGCCGGAGGGATCCTTGTCGCTGTCGACGATCTCCACTTCGACCTCTGGTGCATCGGCCATTTGCAGCAGTGGATAGGTGTCGAAGTTGCTCTCTACAACCTGACCGCCGGCGATGTGGATTTCCAGATTGCGCGCGGTGCTGATGCCGTCAATGGTGCCGCCGATCATCTGTGCTTCGAGGCCCGAGCGGTTGATCGGGCGACCGACGTCGACCGCGCAGACGCAGCGTTCGATCCTATAGCTGCCGTCCTCGGCCACTGAGACCTCCATCGCGTGGGCGGCGTAGCCGCCGAAGGTGAAGTGTGCGGCGATCCCCAATCCGCGTCCCTTGGGCATCTTGCGGCCCCAGCCGATGCGGGCGGCCGCCAGGCGCAGCACGCCGGCCAGCCGGCCGCTGTCGAAGGTCGGTCCACCATGGCCACTGTAGGAATACTCCTGGCCCTGGCCCAGTATCGCCAGTCGGAAATCGACCGGGTCGCGGTCGGCAGCCACGGCCAGTTCATCGACGAAGCTCTGCACTGCGAAGGCGTTCGCGGTGTGCGCCGGCGCCCGCCAGGAACCGCGGGTCATTCCCGAGTCCACCGCAAACCACTCCATACGCACGTTGGCCAGCAGCTGTGCCGGGAAATCGTCGGGGTAGATCTCCGGGGTCCACATGTCTTCCGGTTTAAGGTTGGGACGGCGGTAGTACTTGCTGGCGCTGGCAAGGCGATGGGCCCAACCGGTGAGCGCGCCCCGGCCATCCAGGGTGGCGATCAGCTGGTGATGCCCGAATGGTCGGTAAAAATCGTGGCGCAGGTCATCTTCGCGGGTCCACAGCAGCCGGATCGGTTTGCCGCTGAGCTTGGACAAGTGAACCGCCTCGGCGACAAAGTCATTGGTCAGGCGGCGCCCGAAACCGCCGCCCACGCGGGTCATCCGGACTTCGATATTGAACCGATCGACGCCGGTGATCTGATTGGCCACCCGGGAGGCGCCGGAGGGCGACTGCATCGGCGCGATGATCAGCACCCGGTCAGGCTGGACGTGCACGCAGGCGTTCTGCGGCTCCATCGGGCAGTGCGAGACATAGGGCACCCGATAGTTGCCCTCAATGGTCTGCGCTGCCGACCGCCTGGCGGCGTCAAAATCACCGTCATCACGACAGCGGATGCCTTCGCCCTTGAGCAACTCGCGGCATTGCTGGTCCAGACTTTCACTGGACTCGTGGCCATAGGGTCCGGGCTTCCAGCGGATCTTCAACGCCCGGCGACCCTTGATTGCCGCCCAGCTGTCGTTGGCCAGCACCGCCACGCCGGTAGCCAGGTTCTCGGTAATCGGCTGCCCGTGCTTCGGACCCGGCAGTACCAGCACCTCGCGCACGCCCGGAATCTTCTTCGCTTCAGTGGCGTCGAAGGACTCCAGCTCGCCGTCGAAGTAGGGGCAGCGCGCAACCACCGCGACCAGTGCACCGGGAATTCGCGCATCGATCCCAAAGCCGGCCTGGCCGGTCACGATTTCGCGCAGTGCCACCTGGCCCTGGGCGGTGCCGATCAATCGATAGTCCTTCGCTGACTTCAGCGCGACAGCTTCCTCAGGCCAGGGCAGCGTGGCGGCGATACCGGCCAGCGCTGCGTAGCTGATCCGGCGGCCGTCAGCATGTCTGACCACGCCCCCCTCGGTACTCAGCCGGTCCAGGTCGGTATTCCAATGTTGCGCAGCAGCCTGACGCAGCAGCTGACGCACCTTGGCACCCACCTGGCGCAGATCACTCCAGGCGTCCGGGATGTTGGTACTGCCGCCGGCGCCCTGCGGACCGTACTTCCAGGTCAGGCCCGGCTCGGCCTCGGTGCTGACGATACCGAAGGGCAGCTGCTCCACTTTCACGCTGGCCCAGTCGGCATCCATTTCCTCGGCAATGATCATCGGTAGCGAGGTGTTGACGCCCTGGCCGATTTCCGGGCTGCGTGCGCCAATCACGGTGGTGCCGTCGGATTCGATGCGTACGAACAGGCCGATCTCCCCCACCCCCGCGGCCTCGGCACGCCGCGCCCCGGTACCGATCGTCGCAGTTACCAGCAGGCCACCAGCTGCGCTCAAAGTGGCCTGAATGAAGCCACGACGATCCAGCTTGATGCCGGTCTTCGCCGACGGCTTGGCGATGGTCTCCAGATCGGCCAGCCAGTCTCCCTGTGGATTGATGCTCATTGTTCGCCCTCCGCCCTGGCCAGCTGGGCGGCGCGCTTGATTGCCTTGCGAATCCGCGGATAGGTGCCGCAACGGCAAAGATTGGTCAGCGTATTGATCGCCTCATCACCGGGGTCGGGATCACGCTTGAGCAGGTCCACGGCGGCCATGATCTGGCCAGCCTGACAGTAGCCGCATTGCGGAACGTCCTCTTCGATCCAGGCCTGCTGTACCGCATGCAGCCGCTCACCGGCCAGCCCTTCGATGGTGGTGATTTGCTTGCCCTCCAGCGCGGCCATCGGCAAGGTGCAGGAGCGCACCGCCGAACCGTCGACGTGGACCGTGCAGGCGCCGCACTGGGCGATCCCGCAGCCGAACTTGGTGCCGGTCAGATGGGCGTGATCGCGCAGATACCACAGCAGCGGCATGCTGCTGTCACCGTCAAATTCCCGTGGCTGTCCGTTGACTACCAGCTTGATCATGCCTGCTCCCCCGCCGTGCCGTGTCAACCTCCGACCCTAGCCGGGAGGTCGTCTTGGCGCATAGGCCGTCAGTCACGGCGGCGTACGTCAGCACGCGTTTTCCGCTCAACCGTGCGGACTTCGCGATCAATTGAAGCGGTAGCCCGAAAATCTGATCAGGGGCTGGCGTAGGCCTGCAGCGCTCGGTAGCGCGGGAGATTCTGCTCGGCGCTGAGCGCGCAATCAGCCTCTCCGCTGCCGTACAGAGGCGACAGTTCAGCGGTGATCGCATTGCTGTGCAGTTCCATCGCAGTCAGCACCGCCAATCGCGCCGCATACTGGCGAGCAAGCGGACTGAGCTCAGCCGCGGTCGCCGACTGAGCGATCAGCTCCTGCGCTCGCTGGCTCATCTTCAGCAGCTGCTGGTCGGCCAGCTTGTTGTAAGCCTCTTCGTCCACAAAGCTGTAGGCGCAGGCCTGATAGCCCAGGAAGACGTGAATATAGTCGCGGATAAAGGGCCCGAACTCGGCTTCCATGTAGGCAGCGAGCACGCGACTCTCGGCAGTCGCCAA
>JAGRJL010000509.1 GCA_020442775.1 Lysobacterales bacterium
CACCTCCGAAAGCACCGGTGGCTGAACGGCGCTGGCGATCAGTGCTGAAGCACCGCGCTCATGACATCACCGGTACACAGGAAGACGTGGATCTGTTGTTGGTGTTCGATACCGGAAAGGTGCCTCTGGTCGTTCTAGTCGAGGCGAAGGGCGCCTCGCACTTCTCCGCTAGTCAGATCGATTCCAAACTCACCCGACTAGCGGCGATCCTCGACCCGGTCACCGAAAACGACGCTCCGGTTGAGTTCGCCTTTGTGCTGATGGGCGCTACTGGTTCCGCATCGCAAAAAGGGCGCGAGTTGACCCATGAGTTCATCAAGAACACAGGCGAACTTAAGCAACTTCGCGTCCAAGAGTTGACGATGACGAACTTCCCTTCTGGCCGAGTTCGGGTCACTCGTTGTGATGCAAATGGTAAGGCAGCTGATTCTGCTGGTTTCACTCACTGGCGAATCAAACTTCGAACCAAAACCAGCTGAGGCAGCGACAATTGACGCGATGACTAAGACCTTCCCTACACCCCGACTCTCCAAGTCTAAGATCATCTCTGGTCGCCAATGCGAGCGCAGAATATGGCTGGAGGTCTACCGACCGGAGCTTCGGCGATTCAACCCGATTCAACGCGCCAGATTGCAGCGCGGAACAGACTTCGGAGTTCTCGCCCGGGCGCTTCTCGGGGGGGGCGAACTGGTTGACTTCGGCCATGACCACCGTTCCGCAATCTCACGTACCTCTGAACTACTTGGCAGCGCGAATCCGCCAGAGCACATCTTCGAAGCGGCAATAACCCATCAGAACGTTATCGTTCGTGTGGATGCGCTCCGCACGATCGGTAACGAATTCGACCTAATCGAGGTGAAGTCGAGCACGGAAGTGAAGGAGTACTTCATCGAAGACTGCGCTATTCAAACCTGGGTTGCGCGTGGCGCAGGTTTGCCTATTCGGCGGGTCATGCTGGGGCTGCTGAACCCCAACGTTGGAATCAGCGACTGGAGTCGCTCTGGAGAAAGTCTTCGCCTTCAGGACGTCACCGATCAGGTCAGCGAGCGATTGGCGAAAGTCCACGTCTGGGTGCGCCGCTTCGAATCGGTGCTTCACAGCCCAGAACCGTCGATCATTCCCGGCCCTCAATGCATCGTTCCTTTCGGCTGCCCATTTGTTCACAGGTGCGGACCCACTCGCCTGCCGCCAGCTTGTGAATCCACCGAACGGCGATCTCATCCAGACACGAGCGCCGAGGACTCATCGACACCCAGTGCCTGTTGAACGAGCCAGTTTCGTTAGGCAGTTGATGGCAGTTGGCTCTTGTTTTCGGTCAACCTGAAGGTTCGTCGATCAGCGATCATCATTCGGCCTTTGGCTGAACCACCTTTTTCTCGCACCAAAGTGTCGATGGATCGTTGCCAGCCTCTATCTTGAACGTTATTTCCTAGAAACAATAGGTTATCGATGGGTTCGCCCGGCAAACCAGCGTATGAGGCCTTGTGCGGGATCGATGTGAAACGAGAGATTTCCGATCACTCCACAACACGAATCCCTTTTTCTCCCCTACTCTCCGCTCCCAGCAGCCACCCAACCGGCACGACGCCTTACCCCTAAGGCCGATCATGACAGTCGTCTGCAATTGATGTGGCAAGGCACCTCGCTGGCCTGGGATTCGACAATCGTTGCCGTTCCCGACCAAGCCGCGACACGTATCCATACAATCTAGGCCATTGGCAATGGATCTCGTGCCGGCGAGCAAGTACCGATTCGCCCTGGTGCGGACGCCTACCGCGTAGATATGGGAAGGTCATGCACTTCCGTGCTGTCGAGCGTGTTCAGCTTTCTCGAATCTTCCGAGAACGGGTATTGGCGGAACGACTCAATCGCCCTCCCCTGCCCATCTCGGGTCACTCATGATCTAGACCTGCGCGGCAACCTACGCGTGGCTTGATGGTCCAGTGCAGCCAGAATGAGCCTACCCGTAGTTTCCGCTTCGACTGAGCCCGTTGGCTAAGTGAGAATCGCAGACTTCGAACCACTACTACTCGGCCGATCAGGGCAACTTCTATCCCCATGAGTCCGATCAGGGCCAGGATATGAGCTCGTCTCTGGTAGTATGCATTCAGGTCTCGATGAGGCCGGCACGATGACTCGCCGCCAGGAAAAGAGTCGCCAGCTGCTGGACCAGGAATGATCGCCTGGGAATCCAACGACGGAAACTTGATCGGCGATGGTCCCGGCCAGGGCAGTTGCGACGAGAGAGGATCTCAAGAGTGGATGGAACAGCGCTGTCGAAGGCATGGCCAAATCGGTTGGCCGGAACCAGTCCCTGCCAACGCCCGTCGCTCGATCCGTGCAGATTGACGCGATCGATCCTTCCCTTCCCTACTTGTCCAGCTGATGTGAGAAAAAGGCGGTATCAGAACCACCTATCTCTCGCATCAAGCCACAAATCTCTCGAAGACCAACCACCGAAGTCTCACCAGTAACCACCCTTCTCTCGCTCAAGATCGCGTAAGCGACTGTTTTCACGAGGCTATCCGCGCTATAAAGCTCTAAAAGCAAAGCAAAAAACAAACTCCACCCTACTTCACAGATTCTTCTCGCGTAGAAGCTGCTGTACTCCCTGAACCACTGTGTGGTACCTTTTCGTCACCACGATAACAAAAAGCTACTTTTCATGGCCGACCAGACCGTGGATATGTTGACTCCGGGAACGGTTTCGACTCTTGGAGCTCAGGACGCGCTGAGCATAGTTGGCGCTCTTGGTGACGACTTCATCACCAGTCTGAGATCTGTTCACGCGCCGCCAGTTGGCCAGAAGGAAGTGCGACTGTACCGCATTCGCGAGGCGGCGAAGCTGATAGGTCGGTCAGAATCATGGCTGAGGACTCAGGAAGGTGAGCCAGATTTTCCTGAGTTGGACCACAAGGCGCGTGGTCGGCAGCGGCTCTATAGCCTGGAGAATCTGAACGCGATTCGGGCCTACGCCGGTACCCAGCCGAGGAAGCCCTCCCCCGACCCTTACATCCTTGGGATGGTTAACTTCAAAGGAGGATCAAGCAAAACGACCTTTGCCTATCTCGCCAGCCACTTCCTGGCGACTTCAGGCTATCGCGTGTTGCTGGTTGATCTGGATCCCCAGGGGTCACTTACCGGCAGCTTCGAACTCTACTCGCAGAGCGGAGATCGGGTTCGGTCACTGGACTGGGATCAAACAGTCGGTCCTCTGTTGGCAGGAGAGAGCGAGGATGCGGTCCCGCTGATTCTCAAGACTCACTGGCCGACGATCGATATCTTGCCATCGGCCGTCGATGTCTATGAGGCGGAGATGCTGCTGGCCGTGGAGACCATGCGGCAGGGTGCACAGGCTTTTCCGTTTTGGCGTCGCCTGGACGGCGTGCTGCGCAAGATCGAGGGATATGACTTCATCGTCCTGGACTCCGCGCCAGCGCTGAATCTAGCCGCGATCAACGCGGTCGTTGCTGCCGATGGTCTGGTGATTCCGGTGCCGCCGCGAAATCTCGACCTGGAAGCGGCAGTGAAGTTCGCCAAGGTGGTTACCGCCTGGACCCAACAATTGCCTGGATTCAACGACCGCAAGCGCTGGCTGCGGTTGTTTCTGACCCAGATGCAGAAGGGCTCTACCAGTGACCAGACCCACGCCATGTTGGCTCGGCGCTACTTCGGGGCGTTGATTGCCAACTCTACGGTCCCAATGTCCGAGGCCATTCGGCGAGGAAGCGCCGGTGCGCCGAGCTGCTATGAGGGCGTGATGCAGAGTGATCGCAATCAGGCCGATGCGAACCGGCGTATTCGCGAATCCCTCGATGAGGTGTTCCAGGAGTTGCTTGGCATCGTGCTTGGCGATTAGTTCGAGGAGTAGATTGATGAGCAAGCGAACCGCGTTTGAGAGAGCGCAGGCATTGTTGGAGGGGATGACGCCGCCGCCAATGTCTACTGGCCAAAGCAATGCGCGAGGAATTCTGGGCCGACTGGAGAAGATGACCGG
>JAGRJL010000510.1 GCA_020442775.1 Lysobacterales bacterium
GCCGATAGCACCCGCCAACCGGGCACAGCGGAACTCTACGCCGCGGTGATCCACGGCGCGGTGGAGCGAGTCCGGCCCAAGATGATGACGGTCACCGCAATCACCGCTGGGCTGCTGCCGATCATGTGGGGCAGCGGTACCGGCTCGGAGGTGATGCGCCGGATCGCCACACCCATGGTCGGTGGGATGGTCTCATCAACCCTGCTGACCCTGTTCATCATCCCGGTGATCTATTTGCTGGTGAAGGGCCGTGAGTTGCCAGCCGGGAGCGCTTCGGCATGAGCGCAGCATGGGCTTCAGCCGCCAGTCGCCCGCAGCGATCTAGCATCAGCGTTCCTTTGTACGGCTCACCAACTTGAATCCCATCTGCACCCGCGCGCTGATCCTGCTCCTGGCTCTGACGGCGTTTCGCAATGCAACTGCCGACGACTACGAGTACCCGGGGCTGGTGGATAGCGCCGAATTCAGCGGCGAACTGGCGCTGGTTGGCGCCGACTACCGGGTGCGCGATCAGGCCACCGTGGTCGACTACTACGCCCGCTTCGTGATCGAAAGCGACTATGGGGTGATCGTCGCCGACGGCGCGGACATGCTCCAGCTGCGTCTGCGGGAACTGGAGGCGCTGAGGACCCTGGAGGCCATGAGCGTCGGCCGAGTCATGGTCGAAAGCGGTGGCAGGCGGCTGCGGAGGCCAGTCGACCAGGTCGACAAGGTGGCCGCTCATCCGACCGAGACGGTCAAGGGTATGCCTGCCGGGATTGGTCGCTATTTGCTACGCGGCGCAGAGCGAGTGGGAGATGTGGCGCTGGATATTGCCGATGCAGCGCGTGACCGCTGGGGTTCGGATGGGTCGGCACAGAACCCAGCCAACCAATCCAGCGTGGGTCAGCGTGGCGGCAAGCTCCTGCGCAGGCTGGCACTGCGCGAGATCGGCTATCAAAAGGTCCGTCGGGGACTGGCCAGGCACCTGGGGGTAGACCCCTACAGCAGCAATCCGCTGCTGCGTGATCGTCTTGACGACCTCGCCTGGGCAGCCTGGGCAGCGGACAAGGGCGCCTCGCTGGGTTTGGGCGCGGTGATCAGTGGTCCTTTGGACAGCGCGCTGGATATCGCCGGTGATGCCCACGAACTGGTCTGGGAGAACCCGCCGGAGAAGGTGGAGAAGCGCAACCAGCGAGCACTGCGTTCACTGAGCCTCAGCGGAAAGCCAGTTCGGGATTTCCTCCGCAACGGCGCCTTCAATCCGCTGCAGCAGACCGCCTTTGTCGATCTACTGACCGATTCAGCGTTCTCCACCATCCGCCCCGAGCTACTCGCCATGGGCACTGCAGCTGCGAACGAGAGAGAAGCACGTTATCTCATCGACCTGCTCAATCAATTGCGCGCGTTGGCGAAACAATCCGCAGAATTGCCGCGCGTAGGGATCGTTGGCCCCACCCCGGTGCTGGACTCGGGCGATGGCCGGTTATGGATCGTATTGCCGGTCGATTACGTCGCCTGGACTGAACTCACCGCAGGCTTCGCCCTGCGTGAAGATCTGTTGATGCATCGACCAACGCTGCTGGTGCGCGGCAAGGTCAGCGAGCGCGCCCTGCGCGAACTGCTTCGCGCAGGTTGGCGGGTCGAGCAGGAACGCGGCTGAGGCTCGTCGTTGCTCATTAGCCAGAGCCAGAAATCCTCGCAATCAGCTCCCGTACGCTATGCATGGGATCGCCAATAGTGTCGGCAATCAGGATGTCTGGGGTTAGCGGGTCGGTTCCTGGCTGTCCGCTGGCGCGTGTGAACACGTAGAGCGGCGCCAATCCCTCAATCCCGCTGTGGGTGGCCCGCAACCGTTTGACCTGCGCGGTCTGATTGGCGGGACTGGCGGTTGGCTCACCCACAATCTGACCGACGCCGTGATCCTGCACGGTCGCTGCAAACACCACCGCCTGTGAATAGCTTTGCGGTCCGATGAGAATGTACACCTGACCAGTGAAACGATGTGCGAGTTCGGCTGGTGGCGTCACCGTTTGGGTAAAGGTCAGGGCGACCACCTGGCCCAGTTCGGCTCCCGGCAATCGGGCTATGTTCTCTTCAGCGACCCTGGCCTTGATCGCCGATATTGGTGTGTAGGGCTGATCAGTCAGGTAGGACATCAGTCGGTCACTCAGTTCCCTGGCCCCTCCGCCATTGGCGCGCAGATCGATGATCAGCCCGGTGCTGCCACTCTGGTCGATCTGCTTGAAGCTCTCGGCCAGAAAGGTCTCGAACTGCTGCGCCAGGCTTTGTTCGAAGCTGCGAATCTCCAGGTAGGCGTTGCTCTGCAAAAACCGCAGCAAGAATGGGGCGGCGCTTGCCGACGGTGGCCGACCGGCGGCAATCGAAATCGTGCGGCCATCGGCTGTGGTGATCTGGTAGCTTTCGCTGGCGCCAAAGGCCAGCCAGTGGTAATCGGAAAAATAGCGGGCCAGCAGCCGCTCACGCAGAAGCGCGCTCTCCCCGCGCATCCGCGCCAGCAGGCGCGCATTGATCTGCGCTAACAGAATGCCGTTGATCGCGCTGACAGCGGTGCCGGGCTGAAGGCCGCTGTCTGATGGCGCCGCGGAGACGATCAGACGGTGTGCCGCATCAAATTCGACCGCCAGCGGCAGCAGCTGATCGCGATGGCGCTCGAGCAGAGCGCTGGGGCGGCGGATGCCGCTGTGCCCATCGCCCAGCCAGGGGTTGATCTGGGCCATGGCCATCCACGCCTGGGCCTGATCCATCCCGTCTCTGAGATCGGCTCGCGCGCGACTGGCAGCCTGGGCAAGCGCGGCCAGGTCTGCCCCCCTTTCCAGATCAGGGTGAGTTTCTTCGATGAAGTCCAGCAGCTGAGCGAAATCCCGGTGAAGCTCGGCTTCGGAGTAGATCTCTGCCTCAGCCCGGGAGGCGTCGCCGGCGATCAGGATCAACGCAGCCAGGAAGTACTTGAGTATGGGCATTCTCATCTCAGTCTCCTCGCACCGCGGCGACTCGCTCGCTCAACGGCTGCAGCGCCAGCGCGGCCTGCACCTGATCGGCAATTGCAAACAGGTCGAGTTCCAGCTGTTGCTGCAGGTGTGCAAAGGCGACTGCCGAATCAGCCAGCAGCTTCTCCAGTAACGCTGCCTGACGGCGCCCCTTTTCGGTAAGCACGAGCAGTTTGCGCCGTCCGTCCTCGCTATCTGAAACTCGAACGATCAGTCCCTGCCTGGTCAGCGCCTGGGCTCGTTGGGCAACCAGCTGATGAGGCTGACCCAGCGCTCGACCGATGTCGGCAGTGGTGAGCTCTCCTGCCTGGTGCAGGAGCAACACCGTGGAGCAGGCGGCAGCCCGGAATTTCAGCCCTTGCGCATCCAGCAGCGCATCACCCTGCTCGCTGATGGTATCGACCAGACGCTGCAGCCGGTTGCCGATGAATGCCGAACGCATGGGATGGGTATCAACGAAGTTGTCCATGAGCGGTCCATTTATACAAGTTATTGCGCAATTTATTGCATAGATGACCAGGCCACACGTGCCAGAAGTCGGTGGCGGGTGATGCGGCAATCACCGCGGCATACTCAATGACTTGCGGGATGAGGATCTGCAGCCGGTCGAATCCAGGGACACAAGGCTATCGCCAGCAGCGAGACCACCATCGCCATCAGAAATGCGGCAGAGGGACCCAGGTAGCGCCAGGCTGCACCCGCCGCCAAGGCGCCTATCACACCGCCGAACCCGGAGCTGATTCCGTACAGCAAGCCCTGACCATGGCCACCCAGGCGACCGGGAAAATGGCCGCTGAGGATCTGCATGGTGGTGGCATGAAAGACCCCGAAGGTCAGCGCATGAGCAGCCTGGGCCAAAAGCATCAGAGGAATCTGAGTCGGCAACCACGCAACCACTGCCCAGCGCAGTGCGCCAGCCAGGGCGCAGGCGGCCAGTAGCCAGCGCGCATCAAAGCGCGCCAGTATCTGCGGCATGATCAGGAAAATCCCGATCTCCAATGCCAGCCCAACCGCCCAGTAGGCGCCCACCCAGCTTGCGCCAAAGCCCTGATGCTCGAGGTAGATGGCGAAGTAGACGTAGTAGGGCCCGTGCGCGACTTGCATCAGCAAGGCCAGCATCAGCAGGCGAACCACCGAAGGATCACGCGATCTTTGCCACACCGCGGCCAGCGGCACGCGCGCAGTGTCGCTCATGCCCTCTGGGTCATGATTGATCCAGGCCACCGCGAACAGAACCAGAAACAGCGGCAACAGCACCCATGGCAGTACCGCATAGCCCAGTTGATCAATCAGCACGCCGGCACCGGTCACGGTCAGCGCAAAGCCGACCGAACCCCAAACCCTGATCCGCCCATAGAGCGATCGGCGCGGTCCCAGATGAGCCAGGGTCATGGCTTCGAACTGCGGCATGATGGCGTTATAAGCCGCGGCAAAAACCGCCATCACCACCAGAATTCCGCCGTAGCCGAGCGGCAGCAGAAACAGCCCGAAACTCATGAGGGTCAGAGCGGCCCCTGCACGCAGCCAGTGTTCGTTGCGCCCATAGCGCTCGCTGAGCCAGGCCCACGGCATCGGTGCGATCGCACGGGTCCCGAACCACAGGCTCATGATCACCGCGATTTGCCAGTGAGCCAGCCCACGGGATTCCAGATAGGCCCCCCAGTAGGGCGAAAACAGGCCCAGTGCCGCAAAGTAGACCAGATAGAACGCCGACAGCCGACGGTAGGGGAGTGCGCTCAAGTACCAGAGCCCGATAGAGCAGGGGCGCCATTGTAGCGGCGCTGGGGTAGCGCCATGCCGCACAGCACGAGAGTATCAATCGATTGCAGGCGCCAGCATTCGGCGCAGGCCGATCAGTGCAGCCGGGTGATAGATGGTCGCGTGGCTTTCCTGCGGCAGTTCGACATGAACCAGATTCAGGCTGGGCTGAAACTGCCGTGCACGGGCCGCGAAGCGCCGGGTCAGAGCCCGGATCTCCGGCTGTGAACTGGTAGCGAGGAAGATGTCCGGGTGAGCGTGATCGACGCTGTCGATGAACTGGTCGATCCGGTCGACGTAGTTTGCACCGTTCCACCAAAGGCTGGGGTCGATGGCGAAGTAGTGCTGGAACAGCCCCGGTTCTAGCAGATAGGTCTCCACCACAAACAGCCCCGCCAGCGACTCGCCGATGATCGCGCGCTCGTCGGTCACCGGGTAGCGATCGCTGATCAGAGGGATCAGTTCTTTTTTCAGGAAGCGTCTATAGGCCGCCGATCCGCCAACCTCCGGCGCAATCTCCCGGTCCGCGGCGATCTCGGTGGGTCCGGTCAGATCGCGGCGGCGTTGGGTGTTCTCGATTCCCACCAGCAGAAAGGGTCGACTGGTCTGGTTGCCTATCGATACCTGGAGCACGCCCGCAACATGCACGAAGTCTTCCTGCAATCCACCGTCTGGCATGTAAATCACCGGCAGGGCGGTTTTGCTGGCCGGGCTGTAGTCGTATGGGAAGTAAACGTTGATGCGACGTTCCTCTCCCAGCGCTTGCGACCACATCGTGATGCTTTCGCCAATGCTCAGGGGCGCGATGACCGGTGGAGCAGCGCTGCCGTCAGAAACACACCCAAGCAGCAATATGAAAACAAGCCACTGCCGAACGCCCAACCATCTTTCCATTGCATTCCCCGCAAAAAACCAACGCCCCGGGAACGGGGCGTCGGCGGAAGCAAGATTGTAGCGACAGCCTTAGTCGGAAACCCAGGCCCGCTCCCGTCGCTCCAGCACACTCATATCTGCCTGATTTTGCAGGCGCAAGTCGCGAATCTCGAAGGGCGCAACGACGCCAGCGGGATCCACCACGCCGGTCAGGAAGCGCAGTTCCAGAAAACCACCATCGTCGCCGCTCAGGTTCTTGGCGGTCTGCGCCACTGCCACCGGGACCAGTGCACCCTTGGCATTGGTTCCCCACAGAGTCCCGGTGAGCTGGAAGCGTCCCGCGATTGCACTATCCACGCCGAACTGGACCACCACATTGGTGCCGTGGGCGCGCAGCGCGAGTTGATTCGCCGATCCGCTCAGCCGGGCGACCGGCGCGGCGATGCTGATCGCCGTCTTGGCATCGCGCAGCACCTCGCCGGCGCTGCTGAAGGTATGCACCTCCCAGGGGATCGGGCCATCGCTGACCGCTGCGCTGGGTGCCGGCAGGCTCGCGGCGTAGCTGCCATCGCGCTGACGGCTGTAGCTCAATTCAAAGCTGCGGCCGTCCGGTGCGGTCAGCACCCCGCTGAGGTTGTCGGCGGTACTGACTCGACCGCCAACTTCGAAACTCGCGCGCAGATTCAGATTCTGGCCGCTGAGATAGCTGTCCGATGCCGAGCGCAGCTTCAGGACCTGTTCGCTGTTGGGTTCGTAGACATGAATCAGGTAGCGCCCTTCGGCAACCGGCGCGGTCAGCTTGAAATCACCGCTACCCAGATCCTC
>JAGRJL010000511.1 GCA_020442775.1 Lysobacterales bacterium
CCGGCGTAGCGTGAACCACGCCACCAGGCCCTGGCGCTGACGTACAGCATCACCGGCACTGCCAGCACCAGCAGCGGATTGATCAGATATCGAGGCAGTTGCTGCAGCGGCTCCCACGGCACCACCCCGATCGCCATCAGCATCAACACCGCATAGCCAAGCCCCAGTACCGCCCATCGCCCGCGTGGAGAAAACCTCCGCAGGGTGGCGAATCGATCCAGAAACAGCGTGGCCGAGCAGACTGACAGCCCGGTAACAGTCTTGCCCAGCCAGGCGAAGTGACTCCATACCCCGTCCCAACCCAGCGGACTGACCAGATAGCCGGTCTGCAGCAACAGGATCATGCAGAAACACAGCACATAGACGGCGTAGTAGACAAAGGTGGCGTCACGCAGGATGGAGGCAAAGAACAGCGCCACCACCGCCATCGCGGCCATGATCGCAAAGCAGGCGCTTGCGAACGCCAGCCAGCGGTCGTTTTCGACCACAAAGTCATCGCGCTCCACCAGCGCGAAATTGATTCGACTGGGGCGAGTCGACCCCGGCTCGATTCGCAGCAGCAGCGGTTCGCCAATCGGCGACTGGAGCGGAAAATGCAGCCTGCCGTGTCCTTGCTGCAGTCCGTGTGGCGCGGGAATCAGCGCCTGCAGGCTCCAGAGCGGTCGACCATCACCATAGAGCGTGACCAGTTCCAGGCTCGCGTTGCGCACGACCAGCGAGTATTCCTCCTGCAGCTTCAGCTCGATGCCCGGCTGCAGCCGCAGCCACACGCCGTCCGGATTGCGAGGAAAGAGGTTGAGCTGCGCTGGATCGAAGGGCTGGAAGCCTTGCTCATGTTCACCGCGGATGATCGAAGCAGCGTCGATCCCCGGCCCTCCGGCGAGCCACTGCCCGCGCAAGGGAATATCCGCCCGTGCCGGTGAACTGAGCGAGCACGCCAGAACCATCGCCAGCAGCCAGATCGGCCATCCGGACGCCAAGCCACGACACTGCAACCAGTTCTGCCAACATCCCCTCATAGGCCGAGGCGGTCACGCATCGCGTACCAGGCTGCTCCCAGGGCGGTAAATGGCACCCGCAGCATGCGCCCACCCGGAAATGGGTAATGCGGAAGACGGGCAAAGGCATTGAAGCGGTCTTCCTTGCCGGCGATCGCTTCACTGAGCAGCCTGCCGGCCAGATGGGTAAAGGTCACCCCGTGACCTGAGCAGCCCTGGGAATAGTAGATATTCGGCGCCAGCCGACCCATCTGGGGGAGCCGGGACAGGGTCAGCAGGAAATTGCCAGTCCAGGCGTAGTCGATCCCCACATCCTTCAGCTGCGGAAAGGTACGCTCCAGATTCGGTCTGATCAGCGCCTCGATGCGCTGCGGATCGCGTGCGCCGTAAATGACGCCACCGCCGAAGATCAGGCGGCGATCGGCCGACAGACGGTAGTAATCCAGCAGAAAATCATTGTCCTCGACGCAATAGTCGCTGGGAATCACCTCGCGCCAGCGCTCGCCCAGCGGCTCGGTGGCGACCACCTGAGTTCCGCAGGGCATCGACTTGGCCGAAAGCTTCGGCTCCAGGTCTCCCAGATAGGCATTGCCGGCCACGATCACGGTGTCGGCACGGACCTGGCCGCCCTGCGTCCTGACCACCACCTTGTTACCCCTTTCGATCCCAAGCGCCGCCGAATCTTCATGGATGCGGCCGCCCAGTTGCTCCACCGCGGCCGCCTCGCCAAGCGCCAGATTCAACGGATGGATATGGCCACCGCTCTCATCGACCAGGATCGCCTGATAGGCATCGGTGGCCACAAAACGATGGACTTCGCTGCGGTCGTAGAGCTTCAGACTGCGATTGCCGTAGCGCTCCCAGAGCGCCTGATGCTCTTCCAGGCCCTTGATTTTCTTGCGGGTCTTCGCCGCATAGATGCCGCCGGACTTGAGATCGCAAGCAATCTGATACTGCTCGATGCGCTGACGGATGATCTGTGCACCTTCGAAGGCCATTGACCCCAGCGCCGTGGCCGCATCGGCACTGTGCGCTGCCTCAATCACATCCATGTCGCGCGAATAGCTGTGCACAATCTGACCGCCGTTGCGCCCGGAGGCGCCCCAGCCCACCCGCTGGGCCTCCAGCAACACCACTTCCCGGCCAGCTTCCAGCAGGTGCAGCGCGGCCGACAAGCCGGTGTAGCCACCGCCTATGATGCAGATTTCAGCGTCGACGCTGCCGGTCAGCGAAGGTCGCGCAGGTGACGGATTGGCCGACGCCGCGTAGTAGGAAGGGGCGTGTTCAAGCATGGCGGCAGACATCCGGGCAAGGATTCTCAAGCTTATCCAATTCGCCAATCCCAGGGCGAGGCCCGGCGCCTTTCCCCGATCAGCACCACCCTTTCGTCAGCCGACCGGACCGAGCACCCAGGCCAGCAGCGGCAGCCAGGCCAGACCAATCAGCACCCCATAGCCCACCAGCGCCGCCGCCAGTCGCGGCGCCAGCTGATGCTGGATCGCCAG
>JAGRJL010000512.1 GCA_020442775.1 Lysobacterales bacterium
TCGCGACCGCGGGTGACGAAGATCAGTCGACAGACATGATCTTCGCTGTACTCGCGATAGCCGTTGGCGTTGCGCACCGGCGCCGGCAGCAGCCCCATGCGCTCGTAGTAGCGAATCGTCTCCACGTGACAGCCGCTGCGGGCTGAGGCCTCACCGATCTTCATGCTTGACTCTGTAGCGACTACAGGCTTTAGCATCCCACAGCATGAACACAGAATCGAATACCGGCTGCGGCTGCGGCGACACCGCAAGCAGCATCGCTGATAGCAAGGATCGCGCGCTCCGACGAGTCCTGATCGCGGTGATGATGATCAATCTGGTCCTGTTCGTCGGCGAGTTCGTGGCCGCCTACTGGATCGGCTCCAGCGCGCTCCAGGCCGATGCGCTGGACGCACTGGGCGACGCCAGCGTTTATGCGCTCAGTCTCTACGTGGTCGGGCGCACGCTGCGCTGGCGCGCCGGCACGGCGATGGTCAAGGGAGTGATTCAGGGGATCTTCGGGCTACTGGTGCTGTTCGAGGTCTACCGCCGGCTCGTGGGCGAGGTCGTGCCGATCGCGCCGTGGATGCTCACCGTGGCGGTGATTGCGCTGGTCGCCAACTTCAGCTGCTTTATCCTGCTGCTGCGTTACCGTGATCAGGATCTGAACATGCGCTCGGTGTGGCTGTGTACCCGCAACGACGTGCTCAGCAATATCGGGGTGATTGTCGCCGCCGGCGCGGTGGGGATCTGGAACAGCGCCATTCCGGATGCGTTGATAGGCACGGTCATCGCGCTGATTTTCCTGCACACGTCGTGGTCGGTGGTCAGCGAGGCCGCTGCGCAACTGCGGATGCCGCCAGCGTCGGCCGAGCATTCATGAGGACCATGTCGGTACATCTGCATCAGGCCTTCGACCGCGAATGCCGGCTGGCCCAAGAGCGGCGGCAGGAAGGCCAGTTGGTCGCCGCGTTCGCCCACCTGGAGCGCGCGCACATCCTCAGTCAACGCCATCCCTGGCCCCATTTCAAGACCCACTGGCTGATGTGGCTGATCGCCTTTCGCGGCCGCCGCTGGCCGGATCTGCTCGGGCAGCCGCCACGGATGCTGGCGGCGCTGATCTTCAGCCGGCTGTGGGTGCCGATAGGCAACACCGGCGGTGCCAATGTCAGCGCATTCAGGCCGATGCCGGTGCCGGCCGATCTGGCCCAGCTGTTACGCGAGTGAGCGAAGCCCGGGCGCTCGCCATCGCGACGCCCTCGCAGATCCGGTTAGTCGAGCGGGCCTCGCCCGCGCCGATCGAACCAGCCGGCAATCGCGTAGCGGTCACGATGGGTGATCCGCACCTCATGCGGGAACTCCTCGCTGAGGAACAGCACCGTCGTGCCCATTCGGGGTTCCACCACGATGCCTTGATCATCGTCTGCGCCGCGAAAGATCACCAGTTCGCCGCCGTGATCCGCCTGCCAGTTGGGGTTGAGATAGGTGACCAGGGACAGGATCCGGTTGGATTTGCCGACGAAGGCATCCAGATGGCGACTGTAGAACTGGCCGACAGGGTAGTGCGAGTAGTGGCTCTGGAAGCTCTCGATCCCGAGCAGCAGACGGCGGTTGATCGCCAGCCGCAGTGCCTCCACCCAGGTCAGCCAGCGCCGTCCAGCCGCGCGCTCGGGGCCGATCCAGTGGATCTGGTCCCCGCGGATGCGCTGATCAAGCAGATGCTGGTGCCCACGGCCGATGCCCGCCGCGCGTAGTTCACCGGGCTGCAGTTGATGCAGATCTGCCAGTAGTTCCTGGCCCAGGGCATGCGGCAGCGCATCTGCCTGAATGCTGAAACCGTGCGTTGTCAGTTCTTCGGCGATGCGCTCCAGCAAAGCCGAGCCGAGCAGAGCCTCGGGGCGTGGCGCAGTGAGCAACGGGTCCATTGATGAAGTCGCGTAGGGGTGGGCCCGAGGGCCAATTCAAGGATGAACTGGCGCCTCTGGTGCCACGGTAGCCAGTTGGGCGAGCGTCCGCGGCATTTCGCCGCCGGCGCATGCTTGCGAGTGCATCTGGCTTGGATCGGTGCCTGACCGGTGCGCCGTCGGCGCGTTGTCCAGGCGATGCCTGGTACGCCGACCGTCAGGCCCTACAACGGGAGGCGGGAAAAGCTTGCCATATATTCCCGCAGCCAGATAGCTGCGGCGTGGGCTTCGCGTGGGAGACATTCAGCGCGCCGAAAGGATCGGATTCCAGCCGCGGGTTCGGCGCTGAACGATGAGTGTGATTCTGTTTGTCAGGGCGAAATCCAGTCTGCAGACGGCGCAACTGGAGCGCCGGGTGGCCGAGCGCAAGCCGCAGCTTGCCCAGGTGCCCGGGTGATCCAGAAGGTTTATGGACGCGATCCGGCGACAGGCGACTGGTGCGGCATCCATTTGATCAAGGACGGCGAGTCGATGGGGAGATTTCGCCAATCCGCACTGGCAAGGACCATCGGCAGCGCTTGCGAAGCGACCGAGGTACGGCCCGAGGTCCTTGAGCTGCAGTCCCTGCTCCATCCGGAGCGAGGGCCGCCGGTGCAGTGAATCTGCGCATGCATGTCGTTTCTTCCGCGCCAACTCGTGGAGGAGGTCAACCACGGCGCAGGTGCTGACAGTGATTCAGCCACTGGCCGGGTTCCCCCAATCGAATTCAGGAGAAAAACCATGCGTATCGTGATCATTTCATGCCTGCTCAGCCTGCTGTTCGCCGTCTCGGTTGCCCACGCCGACGCGCCGCTGGCACAAAGCCTGGGGCTGAGCGTCGATCAGACTCACCAGGTCAAGCAGATCCAGGCGGACTATCGCAAGCAGTTTGCAGCGGTCCGCGGCGACTACAACCGGCAGTCGCGGGCATTGCGCCGAGCGCGACTGGCCAGCGACGCCGCGCAGGTTGCGGCGCTGGAGGCAGAAACCGAGCAACTGGCGGATCAGCTTTCCAGCATTCGCGCGGCCGAGGATGCGGAAATCTCGGCACTGCTGGACCCCTCACAGCAGCAGGCCTTTGCCCGCTACATCGAGCAGCGCGAGGCGATGGTGGGCAGTTCCAGGGATGCGCGGATCACCCGCTAGCCAGCTCATGGGCTGGCCCTTCAGTGCGACCGTGTTGGCCTGGAGTGCCTCCTGAGCGCAGCAAAGTAGACGTCTTCCAGGTTCGCTTCCGCAGGCTGGAACCGCCCATCCGGAGCGGTTTCGGCCTGCACCCTGGCGACGGTCCGACCGGCGCTCAGATGGGTGGAAAGCAGATTGCCTGCGGTCTGCAGGGCTGCCAGCTCCGCGTCATCGACCGGCTTCTCCCAGACTTGCCCCGCCATCTGCGCGATCAGCGGCGCCGGCGCTCCCTGAATCAGCACTTCGCCGCGGTCAATGACGGCCATCGCGCCGCACAGTTCGCGCACGTCGGCGACCAGGTGGGTGGAGAGGATCACCACGGTATCCTCGCCGATCCTGGCCAGCAGATTGAGGAAGCGGCGGCGCTCCTCCGGGTCCAGCCCGTTGGTGGGCTCATCGACGATGATCAGCTGTGGTTTGGCGAGCATCGCCTGGGCGATCCCGAAACGCTGTTTCATGCCGCCGGAATAAGTCCCCAGCTTCTGCTTGCGCACCTCCCACAGATTGGTCAGCCGCAGCAGTGATTCCACTTCGCGGGCTCGCTCTTGCGGAGCGTCGATGCCCTTCAGAGCGGCGAAGTGATCGAGCAGGGTCAGCGCATCGCTGCGCGGATACAGACCGAACTCCTGCGGCAGATAGCCAAGTACCCGGCGCAGCTCGCGCGGCTGATTGAGCACGTCGATGGGGCCCAGGTGCACGCTGCCGGCGTCCGCGCGCTGCAGGGTGGCCAGGGTGCGCATCAGGCTGGACTTGCCGGCGCCGTTGGGTCCGAGCAGGCCGAAAAGTCCACAGGGGATGTCGAGACTGATCTCGCGCAGCGCCTGCACGCCGTTGTCATAGGTCTTGGACAGCTTATCGATGGTCAGCATGGCTTTGCTCCAAACTGGCGGACACGGTGGTGGCTGGGGTTGCGGCCTCAACCGCTCGCTGGTTGTCGCTCTGATCCTGCTCGATCAATCGCTGGCCGGGATCCAGTCGCGCATAGGCAGGCGGCTTGTCGGTGTGCAGGTTGAGCACGGTATTGGGGGAATCGATGCGCCGCTCAACCCGAATGAGCGGCTCGCTGGCCGGATCCTGGTCGGCGTAGAGCGCCACAGTCAGGCTGCGATTGGGGGCCACTGCGGTCAGCTGACCCTGGCCGTCATCGCGCCACTGCTGCGCTTGCACGGTCAGCCGGGTCAGATACCGGCCATCGCTCTCGCTGCTGGTGGCGCTGACCAGCTTCAGATCGATCAGCTGAACCTGCTCCAGCAGTTGGTTGATCAGCGCCCCTTCCTCCGGCGCAGCGGCGCGCAGGTAGTCCAGCAGTTGCCGGGTGTCGGGGTAGGGCGGGCCGGCGAAACGCGCGCTGCGGAGGAAATCGGACAGCGCCTGGTTGAGGGTCGATTCGCCGATGCTGTCGGCCAGCTGCAGCAACGCCAGCGGTCCCTTGCCGTAGTGA
>JAGRJL010000513.1 GCA_020442775.1 Lysobacterales bacterium
AGCGTGGCGAATATCTGGTGCGTACTCGCGGCTGCGCGGACTGCCATGGTCACGATCTCGCGGGCGGCGTGGTGATCGACGCACCGCCTTTCGGACAGCTGGTGGCGAGCAATCTGACTCCGGCCGGGGTCGGTGCGGACTACTACCAGAAGCATCTGATCAATGTGCTGCGGGGCGGTCTGGACCGCAACGGACAGAGCCTGATATTCATGCCTTCACACGACTACATGACCATGACCGACGCGGAAGTGGCGGACATGGCGGCCTATCTGTCCACCATTCCGGCTGCCGAAAACCCCGCACTGCCGCCGATGAACGTCGGCCCGCTGCCGCGGGTGCTGTGGTTCTTTGGCGCCTTCCCGCTGGTCTCGCGGGAGCATATGGATCTGAGCCTTGAACCTGCGCAAAGCATCGTGGTGGAAGCCAGCGCGGACTACGGTGCTCACGTGGTTTCCATGTGCAAGGGCTGTCATGGCGGACAGCTGGCAGGGCTGACCAGTCCGGTGGCACCGGACACGCCGAATCCGGCCAATCTGACCCCTACCGGCAGCATGGCCAACTGGAGCGAACAGGATTTCTTTACCGCGATGCGCGAAGGTCGTCGGCCCGATGGCAGCCAGATCAACGAGTTCATGCCGTGGAAGACGGTGAGTCAGATGTCAGATGTCGAGATTCGGGCGATCTGGCTCTATCTGCGTACGCTGCCGCCTCGTGCCCAGGGCGAGAACGGCTAGCTGTGCATTATTCATGAACCTTCTGCTGCGGAAGCCCCGCGACGAACATTCATGAATAATGCGGGCTAGGGACAAACACTTGGAAGCGCTCCGATGACCAATCTATCTCCCCAGGCCTGGCCGCTGACCGAACGCCGCGCGCTGGTGCTGGCGGTGCTCGCGGCGCTGGTCATTTCCGGGATCGGCCCGGTGGATCGGCTGACCTGGATGATGGAGGTGATCTGGGTGGCGGTGGCGCTGCCGCTGGTGGTGCTGATCTGGAGCCGATTTCCGCTGACCCGGCTACTCGCCTGGCTGCTGGCGGTGCATGCGCTGATTCTGGTCTATGGCGGACATTACACCTATGCCGAGACCCCGCTGGGGCTGTGGGTCAGTGACCTGCTGGGGGTGACCCGCAACCACTACGATCGCCTGGGACACTTCGCCCAGGGCTTCATTCCGGCGATCCTCGCGCGCGAACTGCTGCTGAGAAAGACACCGCTTCGACCCGGCGGCTGGCTGTTCTACCTGTGCGTTGCCGCGGCGCTGAGCTTCAGCGCCTTCTTCGAGCTGCTGGAGTGGTGGGCGGCGCTGATCTGGGGCGGCGACGCTGACGCCTTCCTGGCCACCCAGGGCGATGTCTGGGATACCCAGTGGGATATGTTTCTGGCGCTGTGCGGCTCGATCGTCTCGCAGCTGCTGTGGAGCAGGCTGCACAACCGCCAGCTGCAGATCAGCTAGCCCGCATTCCCCGTACCCCTCGCACCACTTAAAGGATCGGGCAGTGCGGCGCGGTCTGCTCCGGTCGGTCGGCACGACGTCGTGATACGGCGCTTTCGACGCCGTATGGTCCGCCTACCGCATCACGCCCATGCCCTTGCGAAGGACGGACATGAGATCTGCGGGTTAGACGATGTGCGCGGACGGGCGCGGGCGGGCCTTGTGCCGGTAGCAGCGCGCGTCGGCGGCGGCCAGCGCCGCGTCCACATTGGTCAGCTGCCGATCCAGTTCCACCACCCCGAAGCTCAGATCCAGGCGGGCGCCAAGGGCATGCTGTTCGCCCAGTTCACGAACCCGTTGCGCCAATCTTTCGAGCAGTTGGGTGATTGCAGCGTCGGGCAGGTTGTTGATCAGCAAACAGAACTCATCGCCGCCCACCCGTGCGGCGACATCGATGCTGCGGCAGGCGGCGGCCAGCGCGGTTGCGATCTGCTTGAGCACGCGGTCGCCGGCGGCATGCCCGCCGCGGTCATTGACCACCTTGAAGTGGTCCATGTCGATGTACACCAGATGCCAGCGACCCTCGCCGTTGCGCTGGGCACCCAGGGCCAGATCCAGCCGTCGTTCGAACTCTCCGCGATTGACCAGACCGGTGAGCGGATCATGTGCGGCCTGATGGGCCAGCTGGCTGGCCAGCTGCTCCAGCTCGGTCACGTTGCGGACTGCCCCGCGATAGCCGAGAAAGCGGCCGTTTTCTCCGTAAACCGGCCGCGCATGATTGATCAGTGTGAGCATCTCGCCGCTGCGCGCCTGCATCGTGATCTGGCGGCGAATTTCTGGCTCGTGCCGACTCATGGCGTCCACCAGCGGACCCAGGTCGGGGATCGCGAAATCCAGTTGTTCGGCGATCTGGTCGGGGCGCGCGCCCAGCGCGGCAGCCGGTGAGACGCCGATGCTGGCCTCAAAGCCCTGCGATATATAGGTCAGCCGCAGCGCCTCATCGGTCTCCCACAGCCAGTCGCCGGCCAGGGCGGCAAAGTCGGCGAAACGAGCCCGCACCTGGCGCGCTTCAGCCAACGCCGCTGATTCCTTGCGCGCCGCTTCAGCGACTCTGCCGAAGCTGCGAAACATCAGTCCCTGGAATACCAGCCCGGTGAGGCCGTGGGCCAGGGACAGCACCAGCGGAATCCGGTCCACGCCGGTTTGCAGCGACTGCGGCGAGGGAACCAGAGGAAACTCCCAGGCTACCGTGCGCAGCAGTATCGAGCCGACGATCGTTGCCGCCGTCAACAGGGTCCAACCGATCAGCGCCTTGCGGCCGCAGAGGATGACTGCCAATGACACCACGACCGGCGCGGCGATGTTGGTATTCACTGCGCGACCGCCCGAACCCAGGCTCATCACGACCAATGCGGCAAAGATGGCGCCGATGATCAGATTGCCGGCATCGCCGCGGCGACCGAACAGCGCGGCGCCCCAGGGCAGGGCCAGCAACACCAGCGCCAGTCCCAGCAGCACCGCCCCCATTGCCGGGGTGCCCTTGGAAAACTCCCAGATCGCCAGCACCGCCGAAGGCAGTGCACTGGTCAGGCTGAAGGCGACGCTGGCGCGAAAGCGGAAGGACTGGGCGAAGTCGCTGTCGGACCCCTGTTCCTGCAGCAGCCACAGGGCGCGGTTGAGCGGCGAACCGGACTCACCCGCAGTCTGAGCTGCCGCGTTTGCGCTGGACCCTGAGCTGAGCAAGACCGACGTACGCGACCGCGAGTGCCGAGTCCGACCTCGCCAGCGTCCCCCTCCCGAAAGAAACAGCACGATAGTCGTGCTGCGCCTGCGCAAAAGCCAGCGGTTGAGGAGAAATCGTCACAAATTCCCCGCCGCCAGCTCCGCTTCCACCACCAACTGACCGTCGCTCAGCCGTTCTGCGCCGCGGATTACCACCCGTTCTCCGGGACGGATTGCCCCGGTCACCGCAACCCAGTCGCCGTTGGCGCCGCCCGGCGCTACCGTGACCCGCTCCACCTTGTTCTGGTCATTGACCCGGTAGACGTAACTATTGTCGGCACGCAGCACCAGGGCGTCCCTGGGGACGCCGATGCGAGTGACCGGTTCGCCATTGGTGAGCGCAACCTCCAGCGCGCTGCCGACGGTGAAGTCTCCGCTGGCGGGGGTGATGCGCAGCTCCATCTGGCGCGATCGCTGGTCGCCGACCGGGACCACCGCGCGCAGACTGCCGCGATAGTCGGTGGCGCCCGCCCGCATTCGCACCGGCTGACCCGGCTGCAGCTGCCCTGCCATCTGCACCGGAGCCTGCGCGGTGACGTCCACTCCCTCCAGGTCGACCAGGCGCACCACCGGTGCGCCCTGAGGAACGTATTCGCCGATCTGCACCAGTTGCTCGGCCACGGTGCCGCTGAAGGGTGCGCGAATCTTGCTCTCATGGACCCGGTGGGCGACCTGATCGCGCAGCGCGCGGGCGCGGCGCAGCTCCTGATTGGCGATATCGCGCTCGCCGCGAACCTGATCGAGCTGGCTGGGCGCAACCCCGCGTGCGCTGCCCAGCGCAGTCAGCCGCTGCAGCTGGTTCTCGGCCAGCGACAGGCGCGCCTGAGCGACCTGCATCGCCGCCTCCTGCTCGGCCGCCTGCAGGCTCAGATCGCGATCCTCCAGCTGGGCCAGCACCTGTCCTTCGTCGACCTGCTCGCCTAACTCCACGATCTGCCTGACCCGACCGGCGACCAGCGAGGCCACCCTGGCGTCGTGGCGGCTGCTGACGCTGGCCGGGACCCACAGCTCCGGCGCGAATTGCGATTCGATCACGGTGCCGGTTTGTACCGGCAGCGGCGGGCTATCGGGGGCTGCAGTGACCGGCCGCGAGCAGCCCGTGGTGATCAGCATCAGCGTCGCTGCAAGCTTGAGCGTAGTGGCGTACGGGCGATTCATGGTCAGCTCCATCAGTGAAATTGAGAGAAAGCGGGAAGGGCTGCGGGGCGGGCCTGTGGGCTCGCCGAACGGGTTGCGCCCAGCCGCAGCAGCGCGGGCAGCAGCACCAGGGTGAAGGCCAGACTGACGCTCATCCCGCCGACAATGACCACGCCCAGGCCGCGGTAGATCTCACTGCCGGGCGCCGGCGAGAGCACCAGCGGCAGCATCCCGGCGATGCTGGTCAGGGTGCTGGAAAACACCGGCCGCATTCGCTCGCGCAGGCTGGTGGCGACCGCCTGATCGCGGTCACTGCCTTCGCGTTCGGCCTGGCGTGCGCGGGCCACGATCAGGATCGCGTTGTTGACCACCAGCCCCAGCAGAATGATGAAGCCCATCATCGTCAGCAGATCCAGCGGCTGCGGGGTGAGCAGATCGAGCAGGCGCAGCGCGAGCACCCCACCCACGGTAGCCAGCGGCAGCGCCAGGCAGACCAGCAGGCTGTCGCGCAGCGAACGGAACAGCGCCGCCAGCAGGCCAAACAGCAGCGCCGCGGCGAGCAGGAACTGGCCGCCCAGTTCGCGCACGACCCGCGCCAGCGAGTCGGCGCTGCCGCTGACCCGGATACTGGCGTCGGCCGGCAGCTCGGCTCGCAGCGCGGGCAGCAGTTCGCTCTGCACCGTTTCGATCATCGGCTCCAGCGCAAGGCCCGCGGGCGGCACCAGCGCCAGGGTCACCGTGCGGCGTCCGTCCAGACGGCGCAGCGAGCTGGGGCCGGTGCCGCGCTCGATGCGGACCAGATCGCCCAGGCGCTGCACTTCGCCCAGCGGGGTGGCCAGCGGCAGATTGGCCAGATCTTCGGGGTTGTCCCAGGGCTCGCTGCGCAACATCACCGCCAGCCGCCGGTCGCCGTCAAAGTACTCGCCCAGCCACAGCCCGTCGCCGACGATCCGGGTCACTCGGCCCAGTTCGCGGCGATCCAGCCCGCTCTCCAGCACCCGCGCGTCGTTGGGGATCAGGGTCAGCTGCGGCTCGGCCATTTCGGTGCCAGGCCAGACCTGGACCTGAACCCCGGGCAGCAGCGCTTCCGCACGCTGCTGCGCGTTTTCCGCTGCGCGATAAAGCGCGCTGACGTCGGCAGACTGCAGGTTGACCAGCAGGGCGCGCGACGAGCCGGCAAATCCGCCGAACAGATTGCCCTGTGCCGCATTGGCGCGGATATCCGGCAGCCCGACCAGCACTTCCTCGCGCATGATCCGCTCCAGCTCGCCGATGCGCGACTGGTCGACCACTCTGGCGCCGATGGTGCCGCCGTTGGGCCACAGCAGGATGTAGTAGTTGCGCAGCCGCGGCTCCCGCTCGCCATCCATGTAGGGCCGCAGGCGCTCGATGATCTGCGGCACCACCTCGCGCTCCACGGTCGCCACCGAAGTTCCCGGCGGGACATTGAGAAAGGCGTCCACTGCGGCGCGCTTGACGTCCGGCAGATAATCCAGCGGCGGCAGCAGCAG
>JAGRJL010000514.1:0-24193 GCA_020442775.1 Lysobacterales bacterium
CGCTGGCGCTGGTGGCGCCCGGTGCCGCCGCGTCGGCGCCCCTTCGCCGCGTGTTGACCCAGTCGTTCGCCTTTGGCGGCAGCAATGCCGCGCTGATCCTGGGTTCGGCAGCATGAATTTCCTGGAGCTCAGCATCGAGGCCCTGGTCCCGCATCGCGGGCCAATGTGCTGGCTGGACCGGCTGATCAGCGCCGACAGCGAACAGGTCACGGTGGAGGCGCAGGTGCGTCCCGAGCATCCGCTGGTGCAGCCCGAAGGGGTGCCCGGCTGGGCCGGAATCGAATACATGGCACAGGCGATCGCGGTCTGGGCCGGGGTCCGCGCGATGGGTCGCGGGGAGCCAATCAAGCCCGGCTTTCTGCTCGGTTCGCGCCGCTATCGTTGTGAATGCGAGCATTTCTGGCTGGGCCAGCGCTTCAGCGTGCAGGCCCGCTGCGAGCTGTTCGGCGACAACGGTCTGGGCATGTTCAGCTGCCGCATTTACGATCAGCAGCGCGAATGGGCGGTGGCCAATCTGTCGGTCTACGAGCCACCGGACCCCAAGGCCTATCTGGAGACTACCGATTGATGAGTGAGTCGAGTACCCCGGCAGCCAGCGTGCTGGTGACCGGTGCCAGCCGCGGCATCGGTAAAGCGATCGCGCTGCGCTTGGCCGCCGACGGCTTTGCGGTGGTGGTGCATTACCGCCAGCAGCGCGAGCAGGCCGAGGCAGTGGTGGCGCAGATCGCCGCGCAGGGTGGTCAGGCCCGGATGCTGGCCTTCGACATCGGCGAGCGGGTAGCTGCGGCGGCCGCGATCAGCGCCGATATCGAGCAGCACGGTGCCTACTACGGGGTCGTCTGCAATGCCGGCATCACCCGCGATGGCGCCTTCCCGGCGCTCACTGGCGAGGACTGGGACCAGGTGATCCACACCAATCTGGACGGCTTCTACAACGTGCTGCAGCCGCTGGTGATGCCGATGGTGCGGCGCCGGGAGCCCGGCCGCATCGTCACTCTGGCCTCGGTGTCGGGTCTGATCGGCAACCGCGGTCAGACCAACTACAGCGCGGCCAAGGCCGGGATCATCGGCGCCACCAAGGCGCTGGCGCTGGAGTTGGCCAAACGCCAGATCACCGTCAACTGCGTGGCCCCGGGGCTGATCGACACCGAGATGGTCAGCGAGGAAGTGCAGGCCGAGGCGCTGAAGATGATTCCGCTGCGGCGGATCGGGCTTCCTCAGGAGGTGGCCGCCACCGTCGCCTTCCTGCTATCGGCGGACGCCGGCTACATCACCCGCCAGGTGATCTCGGTCAACGGAGGACTGGCCTGATGCGCCGGGTGGTGATCACCGGACGCGGCGCGATCAGCCCGCTGGGTCACAGCTGGGAGGCGGTGCTGGCGCACCTGCGCAGCGGCCGCAACGCGGTCCAGCGCTTTGCCGAATGGGATGCCTACAAGGGGCTGAATACCCGCCTGGGTGCGGCCGCGCAGCCCTTCGAGCTGCCGCCTCACTACAACCGCAAGGCCACCCGATCGATGGGGCGGGTGGCGGTGATGGCGGTGCGCGCCACCGAAATGGCGCTGGAGGACGCGGGTCTGCTCGGCGATCCGCTACTACGCAGCGGACGCGTGGGGATTTCCTACGGCTCCTCCGCCGGCACGCCGTCGTCGATGAGTGACTTCGGTCGGATGCTGACCGAGATGGACACCCAGTCGATCAATGCGACCACCTACATCAAGATGATGAGCCACACCGCGCCGGTCAACATCGGCGTGTTCTTCGGCCTGACCGGCCGGGTGATCACCACTTCCAGCGCCTGCACCTCCGGCAGCCAGGGCCTGGGCTACGCCTACGAGACGATCAAGTCCGGACGCCAGGTGGCGATGGTGGCCGGCGGCTGCGAAGAGATGCACGTCACCGCGGCGACCGTTTTCGACACCCTGTTCGCCACCAGCTCGGCCAATGATCGCCCCGAATCCACCCCGCGACCCTTCGACGTCGACCGCGACGGGCTGGTGGTGGGCGAGGGTGCCTGCACCCTGATCCTGGAAGACCTGGAGCACGCCCAGGCGCGCGGGGCGCCGATCCTGGCCGAGATCGTCGGCTATGGCACCAACAGCGACGGGCGTCACGTGACCCAGCCCAACGTCGACACCATGGCGGTGGCGATGCAGCTGGCGCTGGAGGATGCGCAGCTGCCGCCAGAGGCGATCTGCTACGTCAACGCCCACGGCACCGCCACCGATCACGGCGACATCGCCGAAAGCCAGGCCACCCAGCGGATTTTCGGCAGCCGGATGCCGATCAGCTCGCTCAAAAGCTATACCGGCCACACCCTGGGCGCCTGCGGCGCGCTGGAGGCCTGGATCAGCTGCGAGATGATGCGCGAGGGCTGGTTCGCGCCTACGGTCAATCTGCAGCAGGTCGATCCGCGGTGCGGCGAACTCGACTATCTGATCGGCGGCGGGCGCGAGATCGACGGCGAGTACTGCATGAGCAACAACTTTGCCTTCGGCGGGATCAACACCTCTCTGGTGTTGCGCCGCTGGGTCTGACGTCCCATGGAATGTTCAGCGTCGGTCGCTTAGATTCGGCGTCATCACGTTGGTGAAGGAAGCAAGCATGAAAGCTCGAATGCTGTTCGTACTGGTGATCGCGATGCTCGGCGTTGGTCCGGTCTGGGCGCGCGACAGCGTGCTTCACCTGCCGGCCGATCTGGTTCTGGACGAGTCTTATTCCGGCGGCCATCTGGACGGCTCGGTGCGCTTCTATCTGTCCGGCCAGCGCACCCCGGCGGTGCTGGAAACCCTCGGTGAGGCGATCACCAATCGCAAGACCAATGGGGTCGGCAAGAGCGACGAGGAATCCTGCCAATGGGTGATGCTGTCGGCGCTGGTCGCTCTGCAGCAGGCGGCCAAGGCGCGCGGCGCCAACGCGGTGATCGGGATCACCAGCTACTACAAGAAGCGCGAATACTCCGATCCGGAGAAGTTCGAATGTCACGCCGGCAACATCATGTCCGGGGTGGCCCTGCGCGGCACCTACGCGAAGGTGGCCGATCGCTGAAGCGAGCGTCCCGCCACCGCACGGCAGGACTGCCGACGTTGATCAGTCCATCGACGCTAAGATGACGGCTGATTTCCAGCTGGGGTAGCCGATGACGCCCGCGCGACACTTCAAGATGCTGTGGCAGGCGGTGCTGGTCTGGTTCGGCTTCTGGCTGGCCGGCCTGCCGCACTACTACCAGCAGTATTCGATGCTGGTGCTGGCGATCGGCTGCAGCATCCTTTCGGTGCTGATCTCGCTCGGTGCGGTGTACATCCTGGCCCGCGCCAAGCCCTCGACGATGCGCTCCCGAGCCTTCTGGATCTCGCTCTACTACACCGCGCCCTTTGCCCTGCTCGACACTCTCTACTGCGGCATATACCTGGGCCACGGGGAAAGCTATCTGTGGAAATACTGGTATCTGACCCTGTTCTATTTCACCCCCTGGATCACCTTTCCGCTGACCGCGTGGGTTTTGGCGCGGCGATCCGTTGCTGCTTGCACTCGCCCTCTGGCCTGATCAAGCGACGACGCTGCTGTGTTTGCGATCGAAAGCGATCAGGCCCTGCCTGGAGGGTCAGAGGGCTGCGCTGGCCAGGCCCTCTGGTGCGCGCCGCGCCTCCTTGCGCCGGTACATCGACTCGTCCGCGCGTGAAATCAGCGTCTGCGGTGCCTCGCGGCCGTCTTGAGTGGTCACGACCCCCACGCTGGCGCCGCGGTAATCCACGTGAACGTCGTCGAGAGTCAGGCTGCAGCGGGTGAGACTTTCGATCCGGTGCTGCAACGAGTCCGGACCGCCGGTCCGGCCACCGCGCACCACCACCACGAACTCGTCGCCGCCATATCTTGCGATCATGTCCGAGCCGCGCAGTCCGTCCCTCAGCCGGGCGGCAATCTCGGCCAGGAAGCGGTCACCCAGTTGGTGGCCAAATCGGTCGTTGATCGCCTTGAAGTCGTCCAGATCAACGAAGGCTAGGTGCAGTTCGCCGCCTTCCCTGGCGATCCGTGACAGCTCCGATTGAAGGCCATCCAGCAGCATCCTGCGGTTGGCCAGACCGGTCAGCGGGTCAGTCATGGCGTGCGCGAGCAACTCGTCCTGAGCCTGTCGCATCTGGCGAACCAGCGCCTCTCGCTCCACCTGCTGTCCCAACAGCCGCGCGAACAGCTTGACCAGCCGCTCCTGTGCCGGAGTGTAGGTCACGACCTCCGAGCTGGCCCCGCACAGGGTGCCGAAAAAACGGCCTTCGGCGAGGACCACAGGCTGGGTCAGGTAGCTGCGGATGCCCAGTTCGCGGGCGGCACCAGAGTCCGGCCACAACTCGGGGACGTCGTCAGCGAAGCGCTGACCCGAGGCCAGCGCTCGGCGGCAAAGCGTATCGCTCCAGGGCACGGTCAGGCCCTCGCCGATCTGCAGTGCGCCGACGTTGTTGGCGAACAGGATTCGCTGCTCGCAGCTGTTTTCATCCACCTGGGTCAGATAGACCGACTCCATCTTGGTGATTTCCTGAAGCAGCACTAGCAGCGGGCGCGCCAGGCTTTCCAGACTGTGAGCACCGGCGACCGATTCGGCGAGGCGGGCGAGCATGGAATCCATCGGCAACCGTGAAAATGCAGTGCGGACCGTATCTTAGCCCGACCTTGGGGACGCAATGTCAAATCTGCGACCATTGTCTTCCGAGGTGGCCTGGACCCTCAGCTCTTGGCGCTAGCGCCGCTGACAATGCATGGTCGACACCTCGCTCACCCAGGACTGTCCCTGATCGAAGGAGCGGTCCTTGCGCCAGCGCCAGCTGTGTTCGCCGATGTCGTAGAAGCTGTTGCGGTCAATGAACGGGCCAAAGGCGCTGTCTCCCGCGCCGCCAATCATGACCATCTCGTCACCGACTTGATCGGCATAGAAGTGGCTCAACTGCGAGGCGCCATTCTGCAGCCACTGATTTTCCCAGCGCCCCAGTTCCTGATTCCACCAGCGCAGATTGGTCCCCCAGCCGGCAACCCCTGCCGGACCGAGCGAATACCAGTGGTCCTGAATCGCCCAGCCGCCGATCACCCAGCGACCACTCCAGAATCCGCGGCTGCTGAAGCTCTGCTTGCCATCGGGGGTCAACGACTCGGCGGCACACTCCCAGTCCCCGATCAGAAAGGCGAACTGCGCAGTTTGCGCAGGCGCGTTCGGGTGCATCTGGTTGGCTGAAAGAGGGTCGGTGGAAGCGGGGGACCCGGTGATGAGGGTCAGTCCGACAATCAGATGGAGGTGCAGGGGCATGGGCTGGTCTCGATAACGGCAAGTTCCAGCACGCTACCGTCCTGCCGTTGAGCGCACTTGAGAATCTGATGAGGCTTTTCTCAGATTGCCGTGAGATGGGAGATGGGGAGCAAATGAGCCGCCCCGCGGCGCTGATCAGGCGCTGACGGAAATCGGGAAAGTCACCCGCACGCAGGTTCCGCCCTGGTCGCTGTTGATATCGATCTCGCCGCCCAGCTGGCGGGCGCGTATGCCCATGTTGGCCAGGCCCTTGCCACCGCCGGCGATGGTTTGAAACCCGACCCCGTTGTCACTGACCTCGGCGCACAGCTGGCTCACGGACAGTTGCTGTATCGAAACGCGCAGCTGGGAACCCTGCGCATGCTTGAGCGCATTGGCGCAGGCTTCGGAGAGGATCCGCAGCAGGTTCAGTACCCGCTCCACTGACAGATGATGGGCCGCGGCGGCGGGGTCTATCTCCCACAGCAGTTCCAGGTCGGGGTCGGCCAATCGAGGCTGCAGGCGTTCGCGGAATGCGCCGAAAGCGACCCCGATGTTCTCGTCGGCGCGATCAAGCGAGGTCACGATCAGGCGCAGATCATCAAGCGCGCGTTCGACTTCCTCGGCGGCGTCTTGGCGGGTGCCCAGGCCGCCGCGCAGGCGCGCCGACAGCGCCACCAGTTGACCACCCAGACCGTCATGCATGTCGCGCATCAGCCGCTGCCGTTCGTCCATCACCGCGCGCTCCTGCGCCGCCGCCTGTTCACGCTGATGGCCGGCTGCCAGCGCCAGTTCCTGGGCCTTCAGTCGGCTGTCGAGCAATTCATTGATCGATTCGAGCATCCTGCGCGCGCGCTGGCTCTGGCTGACCAGGATGGTGCAGCTGGCCAGTCCCAGCAGCAGGCCACAGACCGGTGCCGCATAGAAGGTCAGCGGCCACTGTGACAGGAACGGAATGGTCAGATCGTAGCGGTCGTCCAGCGCATCGATGCCGACCGCGCTGAAGCAGATCAATAGCAGCAAGGACTCATAGCGCCTGGCCCAGCTGCCATTCGCCGCGTAGCGGCAGATCTGCCAGATCGCGGCGCCGACCATGGCAAAGCTGAGCCAGGTTTCGATCGGAAACAGCCAGTGGAATACCGCCACGTTGCCACCGAGGGCCCCAACCACGACCGCAAAGAGCGCCAGCAGCAGCCAGGCGCCGGCGTACCAACGCCAGCCGATCAGGGTGCGCCCGGTCCAGGCCGCGCCGAACCAGGCCAGGCTGAGGAGGAAGGCGAAGGTCAGCTGGTAGTGGCTGATCTGGCGCCAGGGCGCCGGGATTTCGGCGTCGATGCCGAAGAAACTCAGATTGCGCAGGCTCCACAGAAGCAATAGCAGCATCAGCGCGCGGACCCGGCTGCGGTCGGTCTCCGACCAGGGGCTGATCGCACAGATCAGTGCCACGAACAGCATCACCCCGATCGCCGCAACGACCAGGTCCACGTTGATCATCTGGGCCCAGGCATAGGCCGCAAACAGCGCGTCCAGGTCGCCGACGAAGAACACCGGCAGAATCTTGTTGGCGCTGCCAAAAACCTCAAATTCCAGCTGATTGCGTTCCTGTAGCAACTCCTCTGGGAGATCGTAGAGCATCGGGTCGAAGCCCCCGAGCACGCTCCAGATGTCCAGCGGCGCACGCGCACTGAGCACCGTGCCGTTGAGCCGGACTTCGGACACCCGGCGGCTCCAGCTCATATACAGCGCAGTCGCGGCCGGGTTTCCAGGATGGTCGAAGGCATATTGGAAGACCGCATGCCGGGTGCCGGTGGGCGCCGCATGGACATAGGCCGGAGCTGGGTGCAGCGGAACCTCGACGGCATCGACGGTGGCGGTCTCCCCGTCGGCGGCCAGCGCGCGCATCTCGATGCTGGCCGCGTACTTCGCGTCGCGTGGGAGCACGGCGCGTTCACCCAGAAAGAGCAGCGACCAGAACAGCAGTTGGCTGAGCACGAGGATCGTGGCTGCCAGCGTCCAATGACGGATCCCGCCCGGGCGGGTGGTTTCCGCGGCGCGCTCTGCCAGATTCACCAGTCGTGCGCGTCCGCCGGCTGGTCGACTGCGATCAGCCGCTCGCGCAGTGCCAGGCTGACCGCCTCGCCGCGTGAGCGAACGTGGAGCTTGCGATAGAGGCCCTTTACATAGTCGCCAATGGTGTGGATCGACAGATCCAGACGGCGGGCGACTTCCTTGTAGCTCAGCCCCTGCGCCAATGCCTCCAGCACCTGGGCCTCGCGCGGCGAGAGCACTTCCTGGCCCTGATCGCTGGCCTTCAGTTCGGCGCCACCATGGCGAAATCTGCGCAGCAGATGGCGTGCCACGCTGGGGCTGATCGGCGCCTCTCCCGCCATCACCGCGCGCAGCGCAGAGGCCAGTGCGGGCGCCCGGCTGTCCTTCAGCACATAACCATCGGCACCGGCTTCAACCGCGCAGATCACCGTGCGCTCGTCGCCCAGAGTGGAAATCACCAGTACTCTGGCCTCGGGGCGGCGCAGGCGGCTGGCCTTGATCAGGTCGATTCCCGAGTCTTCGCCCAGTCCCAGATCCACCAACAGCAGTTGGTAGGGCAGGTGCAGGGCCTGCATCCCCTGGTCAAAGCGCGCGGTTGCGCGCAGCAGGACAAAGCCCTCAATCGCGCCCACCGCCTGACTCAGCGCGTGCAGCGTCGCCGGATCATCTTCGACCAGGACCACGCCGCAGTGATTGATCGGGGGCGTATTCATGGATCTGAGCTTACACCTTGGGGACGAAGGGCCCAGCGCTCAGGGCGCAAGGGCCCAGCGCCCAAGAGCCCAGCGCCCAAGAGCCCAGAGCGGCGTTGACTGCCGCTGGCTGCCACACGGGGTCTACTCAAAGCCATCGATCAGGAATCGTTCGGGCAGAAACTCATAGGCTGCGCCCCTGAAGGCGGTGAACTGCGGAGCGGAGATGATCGAGGATTTGTCGCTGGTCAGCGCCACTTCAGCGCCAAACCGATGGGAACCGGTCGCGGTGCGCACCATCCGCTGGGTGAGCGACCACTGATCGTTGCCGGTGCGAGCGTAGAGGAAGGCCTGACCCTCGAAGAAGTTGCTGCGCGGCGCGCCCACCAGCACGTCCGAGCCGTTGGTCGCCACCGCGAAGCCGAACTCCGCGCCGTCCTCCAGATCGGGATTGATCAAGCGCTGCCGCAGTGTCCAGGCGTCGACAGCGGGGTCGTACTGATAGATGAACACGCCGCCGACCTGGTCGCCGCCAGCGCTGGTCGCAAGCTGCGGTGCGCCCACCACCAGCAGGGAGCCTTTGACGTCGACGCTGATGCCGTAGCGCGCCGGCTGCGCTGCCGGCAGATCCGCCGGCAGCGAGAACTGGCCGCGCAGGTTCCATACCGGTCCGGCAACCGGCCGTTGGTACTCGTAGACCGCGCCGGGCAGGGTTTGGCCGTTGACCGTGGTGAAGTAGGGGATTCCCACAAACAGGCTGTCCTCGCTCATGCTGATCGAATAGCCGAAGCCGATCCCGGGAACGCCTGGATTGGGGCTGGCAATGCTGTAGCTGCTGGACCATTGCCCGCCGACTCGGGTGTAGATCTCCACCGATCCGCTGTCGTCGAAGTTGCGTACCACTCCGACCGCGGCGTGACTGGCGAACAGCGTCGTGGAAACCATTGGTGAGCTTCCCTGGGTTCCCATCGCCAGCGGAAACAGCTGGGCTTCCAGCGTCGCGCCGGCGGAGATCTGGTAGATGCGCAACATGCTCGGGCTGGACTGGGTGACCGCCAGGCGATCGCCAAAGCTGTCCAGTGCGGTGCCGAATCGACCGCCAACGACCGGCGGCGGCAGGATTGCGGCGCTGCCGACTTCGGCAAACTTGCCGTTGGCGGCACGCTCCCAGCGCGACACCGCACCGGAGTCGTTGATCGTCCCGCCGCCACCGCCACCGCCGCCGTCGCCGCTGCTGCGGGAGCTGAAGTCCGCCGCCGGTGCGCCGACGAACAGCTTGTCGTCGATCACCGCCAACGAGGTGCCGAACTCGCCGCGGGTCAAACTGCCCGCGGTCAGCGCCGAGTACTCGGTGTACACCGGCACCGAATCGGCATGGGCGTACAGCGACAGCATCACGCCTGCGGCCAGACTGGCGCGGAGCCTGCGGCGCGCGAGCGGCAGGTGACCGGTTTGCAAGGTGGAAAACATGCTCACTCCTGAACTGCATGGGGACCGTGGTCAGGATGAGTTCGCGCAGTTGTTCGGGCTATTCCCATGAACTGGGGGTGCGATCCCTGGGTGCTCGTCGGCCCGCGGGCTCCGGCTGCCAGGGATCAAGGCGGGACGATTGACCCAGTTCCCGGGTGCGCACCAGTCGCTACTATAGGAAGATGCCTACATCCCGACCAGAGTCCCTGCGCTTCGCCGAGTTCACCCTGGACCTGCGGCCGGCGCGTCTGCGCAAGGCGGGGGTCAATGTGGCGCTGCAGGCACAGCCGCTGAGATTGCTCACCCTGCTCGCCTCACAGGCCGGTCAACTGGTCACCCATCGGCAGATTCAGCAACACGTCTGGGGAGATTTGCAGGTGGATTTCGCCAGCGGCATGCACGTGTGTATCCGCCAGATTCGCAAGGCGCTGGAGGACGATGGGGTGGAGCCGCGCTTCATCGAGACGGTTCCCCGTCGGGGCTACCGCTTCATCGCCCCGGTGGCGACTGTTGCCCCGGCGCAAGCAGCTGCGGAAAAGCGAGTGAGTCGAAAAGCGCCGATTGGCAGTCTGGTTGCGGCCGCAGTGATCCCGGTGGCGGCGCTGCTCTGGCTGAATTTGCGCAGCGAGGCGCCTGCGCACAGTCCCGAGCCGATCGCATCCGAGCAGGCGCTGAACCCCGAAGACGCCTTCTCCGAGGGCCTCAGATTGCTGCGCTCGGGCAGCGAGGTCGACGCCCGCCGCAGTCGTCCCTATTTCGAATCGGTGATCGCCAGCGATCCCGCTTTTGCGCCTGCCCACGCCGCGCTGGCGAAGGCTTTTGCCATCGAGCGCGAGTTCGGCCCCGCCCGGCAGCATGCTGAGCAGGCGATCGCGATCGACCCGACCTACGCCGAGGCGCGGCTGCGCCTGGCGGCGCTGCAGGGACAAGCCGAGCGCGACTGGTCCGGCGCGGAAGAGAACATCGCCCGGGCACTCGAGATCGCGCCCGATCAACCCGATGCACATCGTGCGCTGGCGTCGCTGTATGCCGTGACCGGCCGCTTCGAGCAGGCCCTGAGCGCAATCGAACGAGCCCAACGGCTGCTGCCCGATTCGGTCGAGATCGCGGTTGAGCACGGACAACTGCTTTACTACGCCGGGGACTACGAGCGCGCTCGACTACACTGCCAGCAGGCGGCGACCGCAGGGGGCGGTGATCGGTCGGCACAGAGCTGTCTGTACAAGGTCGCACTGATTCAGCAGGACCTCGAGAGCGCGCAACAGGCTGCGTTGGCGCTGATGACACTGGCCGAGGCGAGTCCCGATCAGCAGGCAGCTGTGGCCAAGCCTGCGGCCAGGCGCGCGCTGGACAACTTTGAAAGCTGGCGCGTCGAACAGTCGGAAGACGGCGAAACGGGTGCGGACCCGCTGCTGCTCGCCTACAGCATGGCCGCGCTGCGGCAGTACGATGAGGCCTTCTACTACCTGCGCAAGGCGGTGGCCCAGCATCGACCCGGCGTCGCCCTGGCGACTTTCGATCCGATCTTCATCCCGATCCGACATCAGAGTCAGTACCTGGCGATGTTGGCCGAACTGGGGGTTGTCTACGTCGACTAGGCCGTGGCAATCGGGGCCTCGATCGGTAGGGGCAGGACGCCACGCGGCGCCAGCCATCTCGCCGCTGGTGGCGGAGTTGATCTTCAGAGCCTCTCACACCGGTGACCGTGCAGCGCCGGCTTGCGCACGGATCCCGGCTGCGGCCCAACCCTGAAAAAGCCTGAAATGGCGCCCGAATCAGGATGTTTTTGTCGCAGTCGCCGGCCCTAGCGCGCACCCTGCAGGTATTCCCTCAGCCGCGAGCAGCACCATGGGTCAGCAAAGTCACCATCCCGAAGCGGGTTCTCCCGAGCTGCCTCCGTTGCCCACCCGGTTGTCGCGCCGGCGCATCCTGGCGATGCTGGCTGCGGCGGCATGCAGCGGTTGCGGGCTGGCGGCTGCGGCCGATTCAGCCCCGCGGGCGGGTCCCGCCGAGTTTCTACGTGCGGTCAGCGCCGGCAACCGGTCGGCGGTGGCATCGATGCTGAATCTGGACGCCAGCCTGGTCCGCGCCATCGACAATCAGGGCCGATCGGCGTTCGTGCTTGCGCATCTCTCCGGTCACCGCGCCATCGCGCAGCTGCTGCGTGACCGCGGGCTGGAGCTGGATATCGTCGAAGCCGTGATTGCGGCCGACTGGGATCGGGTGGAGGCGCTGGCCTCAGCTCAACCGGAATTGCTCAATCAGGCCCACCCGATCGGCGGCAATGTCCTCTATGCCAGCGCCCTGACCGGCGGCGGCGAGCAGTATCGACTGCGCTCACTGGGCGCGCAGTCCGATGGTCGACCCGCCGGCGGCAGCGGTTACACCCCGGCGAGGGCGGCGATGAACTGTCGTGATCCGATTGGCGCGTGGCTGGCGGCGACCGACCTCTTGAGCAACGGTGCCGATCCCAACGCGGCACAGGCCAAGGGCGACAGCGTCCTCCACGGGGCGGTCAGCGCCCGCGATCTGCGCCTGGTGCGGCTGGTGATGCGCAAGGGCGGGGCACTGCACGCGCGCGACAGCGAGGGCAGTACGCCGCTCGACCGCGCGCTCGCGCTCGAATGGGAGGCCGGCGTTGAGTTGCTCCGCGACGCGGCCAGCGTTGCCCGCGATTACCGCGGCTCCCGCTTTGCCTTCAACGTCAGCCGGGAGCCTTTCGTTCATCAGCCGCTGTCTGTGGGGATGGCCGCACAGAATCAGATCACCGGCGTATCCCACTTCAATCCCGCTCGGGTCCGCGAATTGCTGGCGCAGGATCCGCGGCTGGTGCACGCGATCTCCAGCGACGCCGAACTGGCCATCGAGGCCTGCGGCCACACCGGACAGCGCGAGGCGATTGCGATACATCTGGACCACGGCGCACCGCTGTCGTTGCCTACCGCGATCAGCCTGGGCGATCTGCCACACGCCCGCTGGCTGCTGGAACAGGATCGGCGGCTGATCAACGAACGCGGACCGCATGATTTTCCAGTGATGTGGTACCCGGCGATCGGCGGCGGGTCGGTTGAGGCCGCGGCACTGCTGCTGGCGTTTGGGGCCGATCTGGAGCAGGAAAGCGGCGGTGAGACCGCGCTGCACGCGGCGGCCGCACGCGGCCATCTGGATCTGATCCGGTTTCTGCTCGAGCAGGGCGCCGACAGCCAGGCGCTGAGCTACCGGCAGGACCGCAAGGGGTTGACCCCGCGACAGCTGGCGCTCTCCCGGCGGCAGGATGCGGCCGCCGCGTTGCTCGGAGAGTTGGCTTGATCTGATCCGGCCGGCCAGTGCAAACCCGGACATTTCGCAAGTCTTCTACGGCGGCCGCCGGAGACCCGTGGTGGCGTGGTCTGCTCCCTATGATCGGCTAGCCGTACCGTTCAAGTACGTCTTCACCGATCTCCGGTCCGCGGACCGAGCCACGGCGGCTCTGCGACACCCTCGTCACGAAGACTAATGAAATGTTCGGGCTAACCGAGAGCTGGCCCGCGCATGTCGTCGTCCATCCAGCGCTCAATCAGATCGGCGGCGACCTGCTCGCCGCGCTCCTGATGCAGCTGCATGCCGAGTTCTCGCGCTCGCCGGCGCACCGGCTCGGTCAGGATCCCGCGCAGCGCAACCGCCAGCCGCTTGGCGCTGAGCTTGCGGAACGGGAAGCAGTCGCCCACCCCCAACTGGCGCAGGCGCCAGCCCCAGAATCCCTGGTCGGCGAAGACATTGAGCACCAGCGAGGGCAAGCCGGCTCGAAGGGCCGCTGCGGTCGTCCCAGCGCCGCCATGGTGAACCGCCGCGCAGCAGCGCGGCAGCGCGGCAGCGCGGCATCGTGGTCGAAATGGCTGGCCAGACAGAGCTGGTCGGAGGGTTCCTGGCGATAGTGGCTCCAGCCAGCACCGATCAGCGCGCGCCGACCGAGGTCCCGGCTGATGCACCTGACTTGCTCGATCAACGCTGAGGGATCGGCGACCGGCATGCTGCCGAAGCCAAAGAATATTGGGGCGTCGCCCTGATCCAGCCAGCGTTGAAGTTCGGCGCTCAAACCTGATTCCCCCAGCCGGGCGCGCAGATCGTCGCTGAGCACGGTCGATCCAGCGATCAGCTGATCGTGTCGCCAGTCTGCGGGACGTGGCGATAGCAGCGGACTGTAAAGACAGATCTGGCGGATGCATTCCGGCGTAGGTCTGTTCGCCACAGCAGGCAGACCCAGTAATGCCCGAACCTCGGGCTGGGTCTTGCCGATGCTTCGCCACCACAGCCAGAGCATCAGCTGGTGCGACCAGCGGTTGAGCGCGCGCGAGGGCAACCGTCGAATTGGCGCCAGCACCTGGGGATAGGCTGCGGTGGGCGCGAAAGGCATGGTCAGGAGCACGCCGTGGGCAATGCCGGTGGCTTCGGCAATGGCCGAGGCTCGAAAGGAACTCACGATGGTCGAAAGGATGATGTCGGCGCCCTCGCAGCAGCGCATGCTCGCGGCCATGATCTGCTGGTTGACCGATGCTTCTACCCTGGCCAGCTCTGCAGCGAAGGCGGTCAGGCGTCCGTCGGCCAGCATTGACTGGCCTCCGGGGGAGGACAGGAAGGCCTGCACGTCGGGCTCGGTAGGGATCACTTCCAGCCCACTCCCGGTGGCCCAATCGGCGAGATTCCGGTTCACCGTGATTGCCACCGAGTGGCCGCGCTTGTCGAGTTCGTCAGCCACCGCGAGCATCGGCTGGATGTCGCCGCGGGTGCCATAGGCGAGCAGGGCAACTCGTCTAGACCGTCGTACTGGTCTGCTTCCCGAAGCCGCGGGCGGCACTCCCGCACCTCCCTCCTGAAGTCGCGCGCTCATGCTGGTCCAAGCTTCCTGGCGACTATTTCGCAGCCTGATCTGGAGCCTACGATGGATTCCCGGTTTCGGATTCATCCGGAGCCTTCGAAAGGGCGAGATCCCGGCTCCGGACGGGTGAGATCTGGGCACCATGCCGGCGCTGGTCGGGGTTAGCCTGAGCCGCTCCTTCCCAAGCCGAGAGCCAGGCATGAGATCAATAATGCTGACTTCACTGACCCTGGTGCTGATCACCGGCGGCCAGGCGGCCAGCGCTACGCGCGATTGTCTGGAGGGCGTGTTCGAAGCCTGGAGCACGGTCTAATCCGACGCCGGCAGCGCCAGCAGCCACGATCGCTCCACCCGCTACTGTCTGCACGACGGCCGCGCCGAGATCGCCGAATACCGCGGGCTGCGGCCGGACGGGCAGGTCGGTTTTCACGGGATCAGCGTGACCCTGTGGAATGCGGATAGGCAGACTGGACGCACCCTCTGGGCAATGGTCGGGGTGGACGGCTGGACCGACATACAGCTGCGCTGGGAGGGCGAAGAACTGCAATCGGCGGGCGTCGGCCACGACCCCGAAGGGGCCTTCCTGGAGCGCTGGACGACCCGTTTCCAACCCGGCGGCGACGAGCATTTCGTGATGAGCCGCAGCTACGACGACGGCGCCAGCTGGCGCTCGCCGACCAATGTGATCGAGTATCTGCGCTCAACGGCGGCGCTGCCCCGGTTGCCTGCGCGCTGGTCCGAAGCTTTCGCCGGCTTTGCTCCGGCGCGAGTTACCGAAGGCGGGATGATCCTGCTCGACGGCAACGCCTGGGGGGCAGTTCCAACTCGACAGCGAAGGGGCGCCCGAGGCCTTCCGCTTTGACACGGTCGCGCCCAATGACGGCGGCTGGGTCTGGCGCAGCATTCGCTGGCATCTGCACGAAGGCATCAGCGAAGTGCTGGATCAGCCCCTGTCCTAGTGCGGTGTCTCCGACCAACTCGATCGCTCTCAGCGACACCTTCAAAGATCTCCAGACCACCAACCGCGCGACAACACGCCTGCGGCACCTGCGAAGCGGGTCGCTGAGGGTCCGCGCGAGCTCCACTTGATCCATCATCGATTGCGCTGGCAATCGTCGGTGAGCGCGCGACGATCCGGCCGGGCGATCCAGCGTGGTCGATCAGCCGACAAATGTTAAGGAACCTTGACGAAATCCGGCTGTCCATTGCCGCATCCTTAACAACTGCGGCAAGCCATGGTCATCGTTCCACGCTCACTGCTCAATCGCTCAGGCGCGATCTTCATTCTGTTTACCCTGCTACTGGCGTTTCAGGCACCGGCATTGTTGGCAGGCGACCTGACAATCGCGGGCGAGATGAGCGTTCATCCCAAATCGATCACCGCGCAGACCCGCTTCCTGATTCTGATTGACCAGCCGGCCAGCGATTTCTGCACTAGCGATGTGCAGATCTCGATTGAGCCGGCGCAGATCGATCTTTGGGTCGTTCCGATGTCAGGCGCAGCCTGCTCGATCAGCGGCAGCCCCGCCAGGCAAACGATTTTCAGCCCCCGTGATCTGGTTCCGGAGAGCTACACATTCGAAGAGCAGGTCAAAGTCCGCTATCGGCTGATCAGCGACAACGAAGTGATCGACTTGGACAATCAGGTGATTCGCTTTGTTCAGCTGCGCGCGCTGCCGGAGCGGGTGGAATCGGGTAGCTGGATCACCCCCAAACTGCCGCAATCCAGTCTGCAGATCGACCAGCAGGAGGATCTGATCTCGCTGTCGCTGCTTGATTACGACATGGGCGGGCGCCCGATCTGGCTGTACTCGGCAGGGCGGATCGACGGGGATACCTACGAGGGCGACCTGTTCGCCTATCGCGAAACGATGTGTCGGATGAAGCATTGCTCGCGAGCCGGATCGCAAAAGAAGGGTCGGATCCGCCTGATATTGCGCGATACCAATGATCTGGTGGTCCAGTATCAGACCGGCATCAACCTGTCCTCGCGAGTGGACACCGAGGCCGGCTACGCCTATCAGCGGATTGACCTGGTGCGCAGCCCGGAGGCGCAGAAGATCGACGCGAGCGGCGCGCAGATCCCCGATCTGGTGGGTAACTGGGTGGGTGGAATCATCACGGACGGCGGCAACGCAGATCGCCCTTCCAGCCTGGAAGTACTGGACGTCGAATACCTGGGGCCATCGGGGGTCAAGAACCAGGAGCATATTTTTCTCGCCTTTGCCGGCAGCGGCAGGCGGCAGATCAGCGGCGGGGTGTTCCCCAAGGACCAGGTTCGACTGGCCATTGTTTGCACCGATCATCGCCCCGAAACGCAGCGTACCCAGTGTCAGGTGATGGATATCGCGCAGCAGTCGGCCAGCTGCGCCGGAGAGTTTCCCCTGGCATCGGTGGGTGCCGAGCGGATCAGCGCGCCTGCTCGCTGCAGCGACGCCGCCGGCCCCTACGACACCCGCTTCGAGATGTTCAGGCTGGATCCGGACGATAGCCGGACTCGCGCCGCCAGCTCGGCCGCAGATGACGCCGCGCAGGACACCACGGAGCTGCAGCCCACTTCCGAGCTGGCGAGCAAACCGCTGTTGGGAGAGGAACGCCTGGGCTGTGGCCAGGGAAATGGACGCTGGAGCCAGAGCCATCGCGATCTCAACGCCTGCGACTAGGACATCGGTCGATCTGAAAACTGTTGAAAACATCTGATCGCGCGGAACCGCCGCTGCTGCCTCTGGCTACCTTGTTGGCTGGTCAACCCACAACGAGGCAAAGATGAGCCATTGGATATCGCGAGTACTGTTGCTGATGCTGGTTGCCGGGGCTTCCGTGGCCAGGGCCGACAACATCGATTTCAGCGAACTGAAGGCAGCACTGATCCATGCGGTCGAGGTCGGCTACATCGATCCGACCAGAGCCGGCGCGGTGCGGGAGAAGCTGGACGCGCTGACGGTGTCCCCTGCTAACCCGGATCAGGCGTCCGCCATGTTGACCAACGCGCTGCGCGACGCGACCGGCGATTTTCACTTCTCGGTTCGCCACGACCCGACCTGGTTCGAGCGGGTGACCGGCGTCGATGAAATGCTGGCCCAGGGTTTGCCCGAGGAGCAGCCCGAGTCCACCGCCGAGGAAGCGGCGCAGCAGCGCCAGGAGAACTACTATTTTCGTCAGGCAAGTATCCTCAGCGGCAATATCGGCTACCTGCGGCTGGACCGGATGCCGGACATTCGCCTTGCCGGTGACACCCTGGCGGCGGCGATGGCCTGGCTGGCCCACAGCGATGCGGTGATCCTTGATCTGCGATTCAATCCAGGAGGGATTGGTGGTTTCACCCCGGCGCTGGCCAGCTACTTCATGCCGGAGCCGGATGCCGAGCTGTTTTACCGGCGCACCCGCAGTGAGCGCCGGGTCTACACAACCGACCGCCATGCCGGCGGGGTCTGGTCCGCCAAGCCGCTCTACATCCTGATCAGTGATACCACTGGCTCGGCGGCCGAGAATCTGGCTTACACCCTGCAGCAGCATGGTCGTGCGACCCTGGTCGGTGAGAACTCCGGGCGCGGCGGTGGCCACTCGGCGACGATGGTGCGCCTGGTCGATGGGTTCGTGCTCGCGCTGCCCTTCGCCGAGGTGGTCAACAGCGCCAGCGGGGAGGGCTGGCACTTGCGCGGCGTGGAGCCGGATCTGGCGACCGCGCCGGAAGCGGCTCTGGGCGAAGCGCATCTGCTCGCCCTGACCAATCTTCTGAGCGGTGCCGGGCCGGAGGATCAGGCGCGCTGGCGCACGGCCCTGCAGCAGGTCCAGGCGGAGAGCCAGCAGCGCGCTGCGCCGGCCTGCGATGAAGACCCGCTGCAGCCGTTCACCGGCACCTTCGGGATTCGCGAGGTGCGCATTCGCGAATGTCGGTTGGCCTTGCGCCGCGATGGCGGGCCTTGGCTGATTCTGGAGCCTATCGCCGGGTCACAGCGGCGCTTCCAGATGACCCTGCCGACCGGTGCAGTTGCCGCACGGCCGCTGCCGGAAGTGGGCTTTGCACTGGAAGCCGGAATCGCGGCCGAGCTGCAGTTCCTTCATCCCGATGGAAGCGTGGAGCGCAACGCTCGCTCAGGAGACTGAGTGAGCGGCTCGGTCGGCTGTTCGGCGGCCATGGCCACCTTGTGCACACGAATGCGGACTTCCGGCGCGAAAGCCACATAGAGCACCAGCCAGGCCAGCGCTGCAGCGGTCGCGAGCGTGGCCAACGGCCAGGTGGCGGCGCGGCGCGACGGGGCACCCACCGCCACCGCGGTGTCCGCGGTCAGCCGGTAGCCGACGCGCGGAACGGTTCTGATCAGTCGGCTGCTGCCGTGGTCACCCAGCGCCTTTCTGAGCGTGTAGATCACCGATGGGATGGCGCGGTTGGCCACCAGATAGTTGCCGTCCCAAACCGAATCGATCAGCGTTTCCCGGGTGCAGGTTTCCGGCGCAGCCTCGACTAGCGCCTTCAGCACCCGGGTCGCCTGATGGGTGATCGCCCGGCGTTCGCCGGCGACCGCGACGGTGCCATTGTCGAGGTCGATTTCGCGATCACCGATCCGGATCTGCTGCGGCTTGCTGTTCGCTGGCGCCTCCAACATCAGAGCCTCCTACGCTTGAGTGATTCTGACTAGGAGTGTCTGCGGCGGGATTTGGTCTCAACCGAATCGGTAATCCCGTGCCGGGGGGTCGAGCTAAGCACATCTCAGGCGGAGCTGGGATGGAATCCGCCCGGCAGCGGATGATCAGAATCAGGCGTGGCTCTGGCCCAGATCCGGACCTGGTTGCGGCCGCCATCCTTGGCCTGATAGAGCGCTTCGTCGGCGCGTCGGTACAGCGTCTGAACGTTGCCATCGGCACCCAGGCCGGCGATCCCGATGCTGGCGCGAATCCGCTCTTCGCTGAGCGCGCCACGCAGGGGCATCGCCGCAAGCCCTGCCTGCAGACCTTCGGCGCAACTGGATGCGGCAAGCACGTTGTCCTGCAGCAGCACCGCGAACTCCTCCCCGCCGATGCGACCGCACACGCCCGCGGCAGGGCAGCGTTCGCGCAGCACCTGGGCCACCAGTCGCAATGCCTGGTCGCCGGCCTGATGCCCGTGGCGATCATTGATGCCCTTGAAGTGGTCGATGTCCAGCAGCACCAGCGACAGCGGTGAATGGACTCGTTGCGCGCGCATCGCCCAGCGTTCGGCCAGCTCAAACAGATAGCGGCGATTGGCCAATCCGGTCAGCCCGTCAGTTTGTGCCAGCTGGCGCAGGTGCTTGCGAGAGCGCAACAACAATGCTGCCGCCAGCAGCAGGCCGGCGACGATGGTGGCTGCCAGCCATAGCCCCAGCTGTGCCACCTGGCGTTCGCTCTCCAGCCGAGCCAGCTGAGCTTCCTGCAGCGCAAGCGCCTGCTGCAGAAAGCGGTTGTCATAGGCGGTCACGCGCTCATCGAGCAGTTGGGCCTGCGCGTTGAAGATGTTGCCCAACAGCGATTGTCGGTCCTTCTCCTGTGCGCGGTTGGCTTGCCACAGGGCCGCAACTGCCTGAGCCAGCTGTCCTTCGCCCTCGGCTCGCACCGCGTCGACCACAAAGCGGGTGTCGCGACTGACTTCCACCGTGGGCGAATTCATGAACGCCTGCGCGTCCGCCAATCCGCGGTCGCGCAGCCCGGTCGAATGCAGGCTGATCGCGCGCATGGCATGGGCCATGTCGACGAAATAGCGTTCTGCAGTGGTATCGGCCAGCGCCAGGGCCAGATCCAGTTCGGTCAGCGCCTGGTCGTAGCGGTTCGCCAGATAGTGGACCTGGGCCTGATTGAAATGGGCAAAGAAGCGGAAGTCGGAAAAGTCCGGATGTTGCTCAGCCATCTCAAACAGCCGGTCCACATGCTTCTGCGCATCAGCCTCCCGCGACAGCCGCATGGCCTGGGTGACCATGGTATGCAGCATGTTGAACTCGTCCTGGGTCTTGCCGGCTTCGACAAACAGCGCGCGGGCCTTGTCCAGGAATTCATAGGCGGTGTCATGCAGGCCGACTCCGGTATAGACGTTGGCGGTGGCGTTGTAGATCATCGCCCGCCGGTCGGCACCCATGCCCTCGGACTCGGCCATCTTCAGCGCCTCATCGAGCAGGGCCAGCGCCTCGGTAAAGCGTTCAGGCTGGTGCTGGAAGCAGAAGGCCACCTTCACCAGGGCCTCGCTCAGCGCCTCGGCAACCCCCAGCTGGCGCGCGATCCGCAGCGCTAGCTCGCGATCAGGGCAGTATTCGGTATACGCGTTGGTGCGCACATAGATGATGTAGGAGCGCTCCAGCAACGCGCTGACCAGCACCTCACTGGGTGCCCGATGGTCGAATAGATGGACTGCGCGGTCATAGGCGGCAAAGGCATCATCGATGCGCTGCTCGTCCTCCAGCGCCAGGCCCAGCATCACCAGGCGCCGACCCTGATCATCCACCGACCAGCCCCGCGCATCCCCTTCGCTGGCCTCGATCAGCGCGCGTCGTTCAACCCCCTGCAGGCCCTCCAGCGCAGCCTGCAGCGAGGCCAGCGTCTCCGCACGCAGCGGCGCGGCCAGCACCACGGCGAGCAAGCTTGCCACCCACAGCCAGGCTTTGCTCTTCATCATCCGACGCATGATACCGACCAACGGGTCGGGCCTGGCAGAGTAGCAAACCGGCCGCGCCAGCGGTTACGGGTGGCAGAACCGGACTAGCGAATTTCCGGCGGTCCATGTCCGGGGTCGGTCAGGGCGTCGCCTCGCCAGATCCGGGCTCGCTGAGCTGAACCGGTTCTGACGGCACCCCAGTGCTGTCCAACAAGGCTAGCGCGGCTGCGTCCTATGCGGATGGGCGCCCACTCGGGTCCATTCGATCCGGGCAATTGCGTGATTGCATTTTCGCTGAAACACTCCGGGTCCCTCGCACTACCAGACCCACTCATGCGCCTTGTTACCACTGTGTTCATTCTCCTCTGCGCTTCACTGCGAGCCGGTACGCCTGCGCCGGAGTGGACCGCCCTGGGATTCGATGGGCGCGGTTGTGATTGGCCGGTCAACGCCTCGGTTCAGCTGGCTGACGGACGCCTGATGCTGGGCGGCGGATTCTCGGCCTGCGATGACGTGGACGCGCTTGGATTGATGGTCTTCGACCCGCTGACCGGCCTGTTTTCAGCGCCCGCCAACGACTTGAAGGCAGGGACGGTCAACGCACTGGCATTGCACGGCAACGCGCTGATGGTTGGCGGCAATCAGCTTTCGCCTCTCGGTATCGGTGATGACTGGGGCTTTGCCATCCTTCAGCTGGACACCGGGCAATGGTCGACGCCGATCAATGCGCTGGCCGTCGCTATCGTCGAGGACCTGGCAGTGGTCGACGGCGAGATCTATCTGAACAGTTCGCAGGGGCTGCTCCGCTTCGACCCGGTCACCAACATGGCGGTGGAAGTCCTTGGTGGACCTACCGGGATCAACGCGATGACCGCGGACGGTGGTCAGTTGCTGGTCGCCGGTGGCTTTGTCGAAATCGGTGGGGTCAGCGCGTCAGGGGTGGCTCGCTATGATCCCCAAACCGGCAACTGGGGCTCGCTCGGATCAAGTCTCAACGATGTGGCCTTCGCGGTCACCGCTGATGACGATGCGATCTACGTTGGAGGCCTTTTCAGCGTGGTCAATGGACAGCCCACCGATCGCGTGGCCCGCTACGATCGTGTGGGCGACGCCTGGCAGGCGCTCGGGATGGGCAACTTCACTGGCGGCTCGGTAGATGCCCTTGCAGTTGCCAACGGAGATCTGTTTGCGGCCGGAAGTTTTGCCTCCATCGACGGCGTCCTGGCCAACAATATCGCCCGGTACGACTCGGTGTCCAACCAGTGGCAGCCACTCGGCGCAGGCCTGCGCTCAACGGTGGCGGGCGCCAGGCAATTGCTTCGAACCCACGACGATCAGGTCTATGCAGGGGGCTCATTTCAGCAGGCGGGCGGGGAAGCTCAGAACTCGATTGCCCGATTCGACGCCGTGGCCGGGCAATGGCTGCCGCTGGGCGCAGGGGGTGTTGCTGCGGCCAACGGTGGCGTCGACCAGATCATTGGCATCGACGATCAGGTCTTCCTGGTTGGTCGCTTCTCCGAGATCGGCGGCGTTTCCGCGTTGCGGATTGCGCAGATGGATTGCAGCAGCTTCCAGGCGAGCGCCCTCGGCGGAATCGCCGATCACCAGATCACCGGTGCGATCAACGCCGTCGTGCACCATCAAGGCTGGCTCTACATTGGCGGCAGTTTCAGCAGCGTTGCTGGCATCTCTGCGCCACGACTGGCGCGCTACCATCTCGCCACCGGCGTCTGGGAAGCGGTGGGCGATGCGCCTGACGGCAGCATTGAGTCGATGTATCTGGATGGTGACAACCTCTATGTGGGCGGCTTCTTCCAGAACCTCGGCGCGCTGGCAGCGCGGCGGGTTGCGCGACTGGATTTGAACACCCTGCAATGGCACACGCTGGGCAGCGGCGCGCAGAACGGCACCAACGGATTCGTCGAGGCCTTCCAACGAGTCGGCGATGGGATCTTTGTGGGCGGATCCTTTCAGGAAGCCGGCGGACAAAGTGCCGGTGGCTTCGTTCTCTACCTGCCCGACACCGACAGCTGGGTCTATCCCGGTGGCGAGTTCAATGACTTCATCCTCACCATGAAAGAAGCGCAGGGTGGACTGTACGTGGGCGGCAATTTCCAGTTTGTGGACGGCGTGCCTACGGTCGGGATCGCCCGACTCGATCTGGCTACCGGCGCATGGAGCGCGCCCTCCGGGCCGAACCAGTCCTTTTTCACGTCAGTGCAGACCCTGCTCGAGCGCAATGGCCAGCTGCTGGTGGGTGGGCTGTTCGGCGCCATGGCCGGGATTCCGATGAAGGGCATTGGCAGCCTGAATCCGGCCACTCAGGAATGGACCGCGCTGGGCACTGGTGTGGAACTTCCAAGCATCCCATTCCTTCCTTCGGGCGAGGTCGACGAGCTGGCTGTCTGCGGCGACAGGATCATCGTCGGCGGGGGCTTCCAGCGGGCCAACGAGGAGACCAGCACCGGATTGGCGTTTGTCCGACTGCCGGGGCCGATCTTCATCGACGATTTCGAGTGAGCGACGCGCTCTCGCTGGGCCTGCGCGGCGCGTGTAAATAGCCGCTGTGATGCACGCCCCGCCGTCGCGCCAGTGGGTCGCCGCGCTCGGCAGATCGCGCCCGCACTAGCCCTGCGCTATTCTTCGGCACCCCGTCTGAGTGCCGAAGCGACCCCGGAATTTATGCGTTGGAACCTTGGCCGTTGCCCCACGCCGCTGCTCGTTGCCTGCGCCTTGTCGTTGTTGCCTGGCTGCAGCCCCGATCAGGATCCCCCAGCAGCGGCCAGCAGTGTGCCGCCGCCAGTCAGCGCACCGCCGGTAGCGCCGCTGTTCGTTGACGTCAGTGCCGAGGCTGGCCTGGATTTTGTCCATTTCAACGCGGTCGCCGGCGAGCTCTACATGCCCGAAATGATGGGCAGTGGCGCCGGCCTGATCGACTTTGACAACGACGGCCTGCTGGACCTGTATCTGGTTCAGGGTGCGATGCTGGGCAGCGGCAAGACGCCCGCCGATGCGACCACCCCGCCGGTTCATCCGCTGCCCCTGAGCGACCGGCTGTATCGCAACGAGAGCACCGCTGGTGGGCCCTTGCGGCTGCGCGACGTGACCGCCGGCAGCGGCCTCGATGGGCCAGTTGATGGCGAGGCGGTGACCGGGCACTTCGGAATGGGAGTGGCGGTCGGCGATTTCGACGGTGATGGCTATGACGACCTGTATCTGGCCAACCTGGGCCCCAATCAGCTGCTGCGCAATCT
>JAGRJL010000514.1:24268-30241 GCA_020442775.1 Lysobacterales bacterium
AGCGCGGCGATGGCCGATCTGGACGGTGATGGGCTGCTCGACATCTACGTCGCCAACTACCTTGAGTTCGATGCCGATCAGACCAAGCAGTGCTTCTCCCCGGCCGGGCAGCGCGACTACTGTGGGCCCAAGGCCTATCCGCCGGTGGTCAACAGCCTGTACCGCAATCTGGGCAATGGGCGCTTCGCCGATGTTTCGGAGTATTCGGGTATCCGAGCTCATGCCGGCCACTCGCTGGGCGTCACCATCGTCGACATGAACGGCGATCAGCGGCCGGATATCTACGTCGCCAACGACGGCATGGCCAACGAGCTGTGGATCAACCAGGGCGAATTTCAGTTTCGCAACGAGGCGCTGCTGGCCGGAGTGGCAGTCAATGCCGACGGCATGCCCGAGGCCGGCATGGGAGTCGACGCGGCCGACTGTGACGGCAATGGCGATGACGATATTGTCCTCAGCCATCTCAATAACGAGCACAACACCCTGTACATGCAGCAGGGTGGCGCCTTTCGCGACGAGACCCTGGTCCGCGGGATGTCAGCGGCAAGCTGGCAATACACCGGCTTTGGCATTGCCTTTCTCGACTACGACCTGGACGGCTGGCTGGACATTGCCTACGTCAACGGGCTGGTGACCTTTCTGGATGAACGCGAACGGGATGGCCCCTTTCCGCTGGGTCAACCAAACCAGCTGATGCGCAACCTTGGTGAGTGCCAGCTGGCCGAGGTCAGCGATCAGGTGCCGGCGCTGCAGGTGGCGGAAACCAGCCGGGGACTGGCGGTGGGCGACCTCAATAACGACGGCGCGCCGGATCTGCTGATCGCCAATGCTGGAGGGCCGGCGCGGGTGCTGATCAATCAGGCCCTGGATCATCATCACTGGCTGGGCCTGCAGTTGTTCGATCACCACGGTCGCAGCGCGCTTGGCGCTCGCGCCACGGTCCAGGTGCCTGATGGCCGTGAGCTGGTTCGCCGGGTGCGTCGAGACGGCAGCTACGCCTCGGCCAACGACCCGCGGGTGCTGTTCGGGCTCTCGGATTGGGCCGGTCCAGTTGATCTGCGGGTGCGCTGGGCCGACGGCAGCGAGTCCAGCTTTGATGGCCTGGAAGTTGATCGCTATCACCGGCTGAGCCAGAGTCAGGCGGCGGAATGAGCCTGGACCGTTGCCGGCTTGGCCTGGTGATCGCGGCGCTGTCGCTGCTGCCCGGCTGTCAGCCGGATCCTGATCAGCGCTGGCGCGCGCAGATGCAGCCGGTGCCGGAAGTGTCGCTGGCGCGACGGGAGAGCAAGGACCGCGAGCACCTGAGCGCGCTGCGTGAGCGGGTGGAGCGCACCGTCGCCAGCGCCGAAAGCAACTCGGTGCAGGTTGCCAGCGCCTGGTCCGAGTTGGGGCGCCAGTACATGGCCTATGAATACGAGAATGCGGCGCTGGTTGCGTTTGCCAACGTGCTGGCGATCGATCCGGATTGGCGCACGGCGCACTATCTGAGTGCGGTGATGCTGCAGCACCAGGGCCAGCTGTCCGCTGCGCGGGCACATCTGCTGGAGTCTCTGCGGATCGATCCGGACGACGGCAACACCCTGCTCAGACTGGGTGATCTGTCGCTGGCCGAGGGCGACCCGGTCACCGCGCGGCAATACTTTGAACGGGCGATGGAAGTCCCAGCTACCCGCTGGTCAGCTCAGGCTGGCCTCGGTCGCAGTGCCCTGATGAGTCGAGACTATCGGGGCGCCGTCGGCGCGCTGAGTACGGTGCTGGAAAAGCGGCCGAAGGCATCGGCATTGCGCCATCCGTTGGCGCAGGCGCTGCGCGAGCTCGGTCAGGTCGACCAGGCCAGAGAGCAGCTGGCGTTGGCTGGAAGTGATCCGCTGGAGCAGCCAGATCCGCTGGTGGATGCGCTGGCAGAACTGGTCGTCGGTTCCCGGGCGCTGCTCTCGCGAGGGTATGCCGCCAAGGCGGCTGGCGATCTGGAAGGCGCCGAGCAACTGTTCCGCCAGTCGGCGGCGGCGGATCCCGAATTCGATCTCGCGCATCACGGGCTGGCTCAGGTGCTCGCCGAGCAAGGCCGGCTGAACGATTCCATCGCCGCCAATCAGGTGGCGGTGCGGATCAATCCGGCTTTTCCGGAAGCGTGGTTTGATATTGGCGTCGCCCAGCTCCGGCTGGAGAAGCCCAAGGCCGCTGAAGAAGCCTTCAACCGGGTGCTGGCGATCGATGGTGATCACCTGGAAGCTCGATTCCGGCTCGCCGGCATACTGCACGGCAGGGGCGAGACCGACGCCGCCTGGTCCGCCCTTCAGCAGGTACTGGCGATCGATCCCACCCACGTGCAGGCGCTGCAGAGCAGCGTCCTGCTGGCGCAGGAGGCCGGCAGGCTCGAGCAGGCGCAGAAGCAGTTGACCCGGGCATTGACGCTGCCGCTGGATGCGGCCGGCCGCTCGACGATGCTGGCGCTAAAGGCGCATCTGGCCGGTGCTCGCGGCGATAGTGCCGCCGCAATCGCCGGCTACGAGGAAGCTGCCGCCGCCGATCCGCAGAACTTTGATGCCAGGTTCAATCTCGGTGTGCTGCAGTCAGGAGCCGGAGATCTGACTGCAGCCGAGCGCGCTTTCGCCGAAGCCCTGGCTTTGCGGCCGGAGCACTCCCAGGCGAGACTGGCGCTGGCCCGCACCCAGATGGGCCAGGGTCAGTGGTCAGCGGCGCGTGACACTCTCGAAGCCGGCTCATTGGCGGTCAGGGCCGACAATGAAGTGCTGATGACTCTGATCGAAATACTCGCCGGCAGCCCGAACCAGGCGGTTCGCGATGGCCAAAGAGCGCTGCAGCTGGCTGAGCAGGCCACCAGACAAACCCGCAATCTGCGCTTCATGGAGCTGACCGCGATGGCCGCCGCCGAACTCGGTGAGTTCGAGCAGGCCACGGTGCTGGTCGAGCGCCTGCTGAGCGCCGCGCAGTCCAAATCGGCGCCCGCCGACGTCAGGCGGCGTCTGCAGCACGCGCTGGACAGCTATCGCGCGCAGAAGCCGCTGCGTTTGGAGCAGCCGCACTAGGCAGCAGTGCGTGCGCCCCGCTGCAGTGAGCTATGCACTGGCGGGTCCAGCTCGGCCACGGGTCACGACGCGATGATCACAGCGCGGCGATGATCAGAGCGCCGCCGATCAGCCCGAACAGCGAAGTCAGACTCGTCACCACGCCCAGCGTCCGGGTGCGCATCCAGCCGCTCAGTCCCAATACCAGGAACACAAGCACCGTTCCTGCCAGAAACAGCAAATACACGGGGTTGTGCAGCCGCTCCACGGCAGGGGGTAGTGCGGGGCCGCCGAGGTTGCTCGCCACCACTCCGGCAAGGGTCGAGCCCACCGCGCTGAGCATCAGCAGCGTTGCCGCTGCGGTGGTCAGCCCGACCATCCAGTTGACTATCGGCCGGCTTCCGGGCGCGGTCAGCAGGACGCTGAGGAAGGTGATCGCGAATCCACCCAGGAGTGTGGCAATGAAAGCCAGCTGACGGAAGAACTCGGTCATTTGCACTCCGCAGTCTGCCAGTAGACGCGCGATTGTGCCGCATCATTTGCGGTGTCTGTAGCAGTTTGTATCGAGTACAAGCCGGCGCCGGTGCCGGCGATTCGATGGCCAATGGCGTTTCGTCCGGCCTTGCCTTGCAGATTCACGGGGGTCGGGCTCCCGGCTACCAGACCCGGCGCAAGCCAGTGAGTGAAATCTCGCTCAGCTCGGTTGCCCCGCCCTCGGAGTACAGGGTGATGCGATCAAAGGGCTGACTGGGGAAGAAGGTGTCGGTCAGCACGGTCAAACCGTCATCGGCGAACAGTTCGACTGATGCCACATCCAATACCAGGCGCAGCCTGATCGGTCCACCGTGTTGTTCGCGCGGAGCCCGGTGCACGCGGGCGAACTGGTCCGAGAAGGTGTGGTCACCTGCCTCGGAGCGGTCGCTGAAGTAGGTGTTGGATGCGCTGTCGAAGCCTAGACGGTAGCGTTCACCCAAGGCGTTGCTCAGCTCGAGTCCAAAAACCGTGTCGGCCTGCGGCTGTGCCTCGATGGTCAGTTCGCTGGTGGCGATCGGCAGTCCGTCGAATTCGCTCAGCATGCGTGTGTTCGATAGCCGCATGGCCGGCAGCGCTTTCGATGCGCCGCGCAGTTGATCCAGCTGCGGCGCCGGCAGGCCGCGAATCCGGTAGCCCTGCGGCTGTTCGGTCAAGGACAACACTCTGGGCAGCGTCATCGCGCTGCGCCAGGGTTCGGTGGGCACCTGCTGGGCATAGTCCCAGTTGCTCATCCAGCCGATGAACAGGCGCTGGTGGTCCGGCAGCGGGGCATCAGACCAGGTGACGCCCGCGTAGTTGTCGCGACCCCAGTCCAGCCACACCGCGGGCTGCTGCCGCAGGGTGTCGGCAAAGCGCGGTTCCAGGGTGAATTCATGGCCGTTGAAGTCACCCACGAAGTACTGGGTGCCGGAGCCACCCTGGGGTCCGCCAGGGTTGAGATTGAGCAGCAGCACCCATTTGAGCTGATCGCTGCCCTCGACCCGGATCGGAAACAGATCCGGGCATTCCCAGGTGCCGTCGTGACCACCCCAGTTCTGCCCGAATTCACTCAGGAACCGCCAGTTGCGCAGATTGTTGGAGGCCCAGAACTGGACCCGGTCATGGACCGAGAGCGCCATCACCCATTGCTGTCCGGGCTCGTACCAGAACACCTTGGGATCGCGAAAATCCGGCTTGCCGCCAGGGTTGGGTAGCACCGGATTGCCGGCGTACTTGCGGAAGCTGCGGCCGCGGTCGTTGCTGTAGGCAATCGCCTGACTCTCGTGATCGCCGGTCTGCAGCCTGGCTCGCTCGGGGTCGTGATAGGTGTAGATGGCGACCATCGGCGGTTCGCCGTCGGTGCCGAAACCGCTGCTGTTGTGGTGATCCACCACCGCGCTGCCGGAAAAGATGTAGCCGTGCTGATCAGGGGCCAGGGCGATGGGCAGATGCTCCCAGTGGAACAGATCCCGACTGACTGCGTGACCCCAGTGCATCGGTCCCCAGACCCGATCGTTCGGATAGAACTGGTAGTAGAGATGATATTCGCCCGCGTGGTAGACCAGTCCGTTGGGGTCGTTCATCCACATTGCCGGTGGCGAGAAGTGCAGCTGGGGGCGGTGCCGCTCCCGGTAGCCTGGGCGGGTGTCGACTTCGGTCGGGTGCTCTGCACAGCCGATCAGGGCGGCTGCCATGAACGCGAGCGATACCGCCAGCCCACGCCAGTAGCCTTCCGCACGCGCAGCGCCGACGCCCATGCTCTGCCCCTGTCTGCCATCCTCGCCGCTCAGTGTAGAGAGGCTTTCGGCAGAGGCTCGGTTGAATACGAATGCATCACTACATCGGGCGGATTCAGGCCACTCGGTCGGGCAGGAACCATACTTCGACGACTTCGGCAGGGCGGTACCCGAGGCGCAGCGCCAGTCGCTGCGAGACCGGATTGGAGGCGTTCCAGTGCGGGGTTATCCCCCGTTCCAGACAGATCCGGGTCCATTCGGCGGCGGCGCAGGTTGCCAGTCCGCGGCCGCGATGATCGGGATCGGTGGCAATCGCCAGCTCGATGGATCTGGCGCTGAAGGCGTAGCTGGTGGCAGCGCAGGCGAGCACTCCGCCGGCGACCAGCCCCACGCCGCCAGCCATTTCCGCAAAGGCCTGTGGTTGTTCGAGCACTTCGCGACCGTTGGGACGCAGGCGCGGGCCCAGCTGTTGCGCCAGTCCAGCATCCAGTCGAGCAAGGCGGTAACCTGCGGGGATCGATGCCGCCAGCGCGCACAGCCGCTCGCAGTCAATCTGATCTGGCCGGTAGGCCTGCATCGGCCGCTGCACCAGACGGCGCCCGTAGCGTGCCTGCAGCAGCTGCAGCCACTCGGGACTGCGCGGGATGATCAGCTCGATCGGTGCCTGCAGCGCGGCAAGCAGCTCACTGACCCTG
>JAGRJL010000515.1 GCA_020442775.1 Lysobacterales bacterium
TCGGTGGTGCCGGTGCAGGTCGGCGGCGGATCGGAGAAGTTGAAGCGCACCAGTTGCTTGGTCGCCATCGCCTCGATTCCGCCCATGTTGATGGTGTAGCTCAGGGTGGCGTTGCCGCTGCTGTCGAAAGCCAGGGTGCCGTTGCCGATCTCGGTCACCCCGGTGACCGCGGCGGTGCCGTTGATCATGTCAAAGGGCGTACCCATGACCCGATAGATCGGTCCGGCGAAGTTGCCCGGCGAGGTCTCGGTGGCCTGCACGGTGAGGAACATCACCTGGCCATCGGGCGCGTAGGTGTACCAGGTGCCGTAGGCCAGATTGCCCTGGTGCGACACGTTGTAGCCCCAACCGGCTTCGCTGGCGTTGAAGTAGGTGTAGCTGTAGTTCACCGTGCCGCCCGGCGGCATGCTGGCGCCGTCGAGCTGGGTCTTCCACACCGAGCGCCCGAAGGTGGCAGCGGCCAGCGTGTTGGTGGTGCCATTGGCGGCCAGCCAGATCACCGGCGCATTGGGAATGCCGTTGCCCATCCGCGCCCAGCCGCCACCACCGCTGGTGCTGACAAAGACGCCGACGTCGGTCGCCACATAGACCTCATCAGGCATGCCGGGACGCAACACCACCGCGTTTGCCGGCGAATCAGGCAGGTTGTCGCTGACGTTGGTCCAGCTGGCACCGCCATCGGTAGTCTTGAACACATGCCCAGCGGCATCCGGAGTCGCCGAATTGAAGCCGGAGAAGGTCACGTAGACGGTGTTGGGGTCGGTCGGGTGTATCGCCACATGGGTGGCGTAGCGACCGGGCAGCGGGGCTGCGTTGACCGCAGTGGGATTGCCGCCCACCACCTTGCTGACGGTGCCGTCCGAACCCACCGCGTAGACCGTCCCGCCGTCGCTCGGTGCCACCGCGATGCCGGTGATCGCTGAGCCCTCGCCTGTGGTCAGGGCGCCAGTGAAGGGGGTGAAGTTGGCGCTGGCATCGGTGCTGCGATAAAGCCGGTTGGTGCCGCCGTAAATGATCTGCGGGTTGCTCGGATCGAGCACAAAGGGCGCAATGAACTGCACCGGGTCACCTTGCGGCTTGAACAGATCGGTGAAGGTCGCACCGCCGTCGGTGGACTTGGCAATCGCCAGCTGAGTGGTCGATGTGTAAACGACCTGCGGGTTGTTGTTGTCGAAGGCGGTAAAGCCGCCGTCCCCGCCAAACACCTCATTCCAGGTATTGCTGTCGGTGCGGCGCAGGGTGCCGTTGTCCTGGTTGCCGGTGATCATCACATCCGGGTTGGTGGGATGCAGCGACAGGTGGTACGGCTGCAGGGTCCCCAGGGTCTGATTGATCGAAGTCCAGGTCGAACCACCATCGGTCGAGCGCCAGACGCCGCCGTCGTTGCCGTTGTAAACCACGCCCTGCTGGGTGGGGTCGTAGGTCACCATGTGGTGATCGACATGCAGATTCTTCGGCGGACTGCCGGGCGTGTTGTTATCGCCAATGGTGCTGAAGCTCGCCGCGCCATCGGTGGAGCGGAAGGCGCCAATGCCGGCGAAGATCACGTCCATCGGGTCGAATGGGTTGACCGCAATCTCGTTGTCGTAGGAGCACTGTGATTCGCAGTAGGAAAAGGCCTCGCCGGGTGCCTCGGGATTACTCGGTTTCGGGGTGACTCGGGGCTGGCCGAAGCTGGCACCGCTGTCGGTGCTGGTCTGGATGAAGATGTCCTCACCCTGATAGCCGCCGAGGTAGATATGGCTGCCGCTCTTGGATACGCCAACCTCCACCGAGTTGATGTTCTGGCCGTTGAGCGCCCCGCTGACCAGACTCCAGCTCTGACCGGCGTCGGTGGATTTGTACAGGCCGTTGCCGTCGGCGTCACTGACCGAGGAGTGGTACATCGTGTTGAAATCATCGGCCACCGATTCCAGATCGAAGCAGCGGCTGTTGCGCACCTGGGTGAAGCTGGCCCCGCCATCGGTGGACCGATAGACGCCCGTGCCGCTATTGGCCGGCGGCTGTTCCTGCGCACGCGAACCAAAGTTGCCATCGGTGGTACAGACCACCAGTACGTCGGCGTTGGACGGGTCGACGCGGATCCCGGCGAAGGCGGCGCGGTTGAAGGTGTCGGCGCTGAGTACGCTCCAGCTGGCACCACCATCGCTGCTCTTGAGCAAGCCGACGCTGTAATAAGATCCATTGCCCTCGCCGGTGCCGGCGTAGATCACCTGCGGATTGCTCGCGGCCACCGCGACTGCTCCAATCGCCAGTGAGGGTTGGTTATCGGTCAGCGGGGTCCAACTGCCGCCGGCGTCGTCACTGCGCCAGACGCCGCCCACCGACACCCCCAAATAGATGCGGTTGGCATTGCTGGGATCGATTGCAAAGGCTCGGACCCGGCCACTCTGCCGACCCCAGGCGGTCTGGGTGGTATCGAAACCCAACGGCCCCACCGCGGTCCAGAGACTGTTTGCACCGGCCTTGTTGCGCGGAATCACCTCGGGGATTCTCTTGGCCTGCTCCCAGGCCTTGGCCCTGGCCCCTGGGGGAATCTCCTTCTTTGGGTAGGCGCGCTGCTGGTAGAACCACTCGGCGCGCGCACTGGGATTGTCTTCGGTTCCGGCGGAGCGGGGTTTGATCGTCGCAACGCCCGTTTGGCGCTCGCTGACCTGCGCACAACCGCCAATCAGGATGGTGGCAATAGCCACCGCAATCACATTTCTAACCATCGACTTAGCCTCGAATTCCACGTGCACGACGCCCCTCTCCCTTGCGGTGTG
>JAGRJL010000516.1 GCA_020442775.1 Lysobacterales bacterium
ATAGGGCGGCAGCGAATCCTGATCCACCTGGTTGTCGCGCAGTTCGGCCGAAGGTGGGCGGTCGATCACCGCCTGAGGAATCGCCGCGGAGTAGCGATTGCGCAGCGCGGCAATTCGGTAGACCTCGGTCTTGTAGAGATCTTTCAGCGGCGCGAAGGCACCGCACATGTCGCCGTAAAGGGTGGCATAGCCGACCGCCATTTCGCTTTTGTTGCCGGTGGAGAGAAGCAGGCTGCCGAGCTTGTTGCTCAGCGCCATCAAAATGACGCCTCGACAGCGCGACTGCAGGTTTTCCTCGGTGATGTCAGGCGCCCGGCCCTCGAAATGCGCTTCAAGCTCGGCGAGAAAGGCCTGAAAGGGCTGCTCGATGGGAATCGAACGCCAGCGGACGCCGAGCATCTCGGCCTGGCGCGCGGCTTCTTCGTTGCTCATGTCTGAGGTGTAACGTGATGGCAGCAGTACGGCATCGACGTTTTCCGGCCCGAGCGCGTCGGCCGCTATGGCCAGGGTCAGCGCTGAATCGATTCCGCCCGACAAGCCAAGCAGAACCTTGGAAAAGCCGTTCTTGCGGACGTAGTCGCCGGTGGCACGAACAATCCCGTCGTAAACCAGCTCCAGGTCCGAACGCTTTTCGTCGACATGCCAGTCCGGGCGCACAAACTGGCGCCGCGCGGGGTCGTACTCGATCTCGTACAGACCCTCGGTGAAAGCCGGCGCCACCGCGACTATGTGGCCATCCGAATTGACCACGGTCGATTGCCCATCGAAGATCAAATCGTCCTGACCACCAACCAGATTGACATAGGCAATGGCAACCCCGTGCTCCATGGCGCGAGCGCTCAGCAGCGCTTCGCGACGTGCGCGCTTGCCCACGTGGAAGGGCGAAGCGTTGATCACCACCAGCAGATCGGCGCCGGCGTGGACCGCAGCACGGGCCGGCATCTCCTCCCAGATGTCCTCGCAGATCAGCACGCCAACCTTCACCTCGCCCCAGCGTCCGACGGCCGGCACCGTACCGCGCTGGAAATAGCGCTTCTCGTCAAAGACCGCGTAGTTGGGCAAGGCCTGCTTGCGGTAGCGCAGCTGGGTGCTTCCGTCGCACCACCAACTGGCTGCGTTGTATAGACGATCCTTTTCCGCCCACGGATGCCCGATCAACAGGTGTCCACCAGCGGTCTGCTGCTGCAGCGTGTTCAGCTCGTTGGCACAACGGCGCAGAAAGCCCGGACGCAGCAGCAGATCTTCGGGCGGGTAGCCGGCCAGGGCGAGCTCCGGGCAAATCAGCAGGTCGTCAGGGCTCAGCCTGGCGTCGCTCCACGCTTGCCGCAGGCGTTCCCGGTTCACCTCCACCGCGCCCACCGTGCAATCGAGCTGCCCGAGTATCAGTCGCATCTGCCGCCCTCCATCGGATCTGCTTGCAAGTTAGCACCTTCGGCAACCAGGCCGGCGTGATCAGAACTTCGCCATGGGCCCGCGCTGCGAGAGCAGCTCCATGGACCCATCCTGCGTCCCGCAAAGACAAACGGGGTGGCATTGGCCACCCCGCTCGGATTCCGGCTCGCTGGGCGCAAACGCTAGCCCTTGGAGGCCTTTTTCGCCGGCGCACCGGCCAGGCGCTCGCTGATCGCAGCACCCAGCTCTGCCGGGGAGCGAACAGTGGAGGCACCGGCCTTCTCCAGCGCTTCGAACTTGGCCGCAGCGGTGCCCTTGCCACCAGCGACAATCGCGCCGGCGTGCCCCATTCGCTTGCCCGGCGGCGCAGCAACACCGGCCACGTAGGCGACTACCGGCTTGGTCACGCATTCGGAAATGAATTCAGCGGCCTCTTCTTCGGCCGATCCACCAATCTCGCCGACCATGATGATCCCTTCGGTCTGCGGGTCGTCCTGGA
>JAGRJL010000035.1:0-404 GCA_020442775.1 Lysobacterales bacterium
AACAGCAGCTCGGCCGCAGCCTCGTCGATCAGTTGATCGCGCTCCGCTGCGCCGACCTCGGTGCTGCCGGTGGCGCACCATGCGCGCGCCAGTGACCAGCGTTCGGTCAGCGGCAGCGACCCTTCCGCGATCGCCTCCAGCAGGCTCCTGGGTAGCGCCGAACGAATGCTGTCGGCCAGATCCAGCGCAGCGGCGGCCAGCGGAAACTGGGGGGGTTCGGCGCCGACCGCGTCAATCAGATGGGCGGCTGCCTGGCGGCACAGCACCTCATCCTGATCGAAGCGGAGCTCGGCGGCGAGCGCTGCCAGCGCCTGCAGCCAGCTGGGTGGCAGCGGCGCTGGTGCCGTACTGCGGCCCTTGAGCCAGCCCAGCGCGGCGGCCTGGTGATGCAAGGCCGCGCGCTC
>JAGRJL010000035.1:500-1137 GCA_020442775.1 Lysobacterales bacterium
GCGGCGTCGGCGTCGTGTACACCGCGCTGATAGTCCTCCGCGGGTCGCTGCTGGGCTCGCTCGGCGACCTCTGCCGCGAGTTTCTCGGGCTGCTCGCGAAGCGCCGACTGCAGTGCCTGGTCGCCCCCTTCCCACGAATCAAACAGCTCGGCAGCCAGATACTCGCCGCGATAGATCTGCTCGTTCTCGCTGATCAGCGTTTGCGCCCAGATCGCGCGGTATTGTTCGGCCTCCGGCCAGGGCAGGGGCTGGCGAAAGTCGGTTCCGGCCAGTTGGATCGCCAGCCCATCCTGATCGTGCAGCAGCACCAGTTCCAGGGTCCGCCGTTCAATGCTGAAGCGATGCTTGCCCAGGCTCAGGCTATTGCCGCTGCTGCCCAGGTCGGCGCGATCACGGGCGTCGCGCAGACCGGCTTCCTTGAGCGCCTGCAGCCGTGCCGCCGCCTCGTCCGCGGAAACCGCGTCGCCCAGTTCACGCAGCTGTTCGATCTGCGTGCGGGCACGATCAACCAGCGTGTCGGAAGCGAAAAAGGCATGAATCTCCTCGCCCTCGGAGAGTCGGGCAACCCGTCTCGGCACCCCATCCAGTATCCGCGCGATCGCTGCCTTCAGTGTGGCGCTGCGCTTCTCCCGCTGAG
>JAGRJL010000517.1 GCA_020442775.1 Lysobacterales bacterium
GCGCGCACCGGCGTTCTGGCATCGATCGACAACGAGAAGGTGCTCGGTGAAATTGCCGCGCTTCGCGAGCTCATCATCGAGCACAATGAGCGCTTCCGTGACGGCATGAACAAGTTCGTGTCCATCGTCGACAAGCGGCTGAAGGAACGCTCCTAGATGCTCAGTGCGTCCAAGCTGCAGACCGCCCAGGACGCCGACCAGTACTACTCGGAGATCGACGACTATCGGCGTGAGAGCGATTCGGCGCCTACTCGCTGGATGGGGCAGGGCGCCGCCCGAATGGGATTGAGTGGCGATGTGCAGCGCGAAGACTTCGTGCCCCTGCTGCAGGGCCACATGCCCAACGGCCAGCATCTGCAGCGCGCAACAGCAGGGGGGAGCCAACATGCGCCCGGCTGGGACTTCACTTTTTCGGCTCCCAAGTCCGTATCGGTAGCGGCGCTGGTCGGCAACGATGATCGCCTGATCAGCGCACATGATCGAGCGGTGGAATCGGCCATTGGTTACCTGGAGCAGTACGGCGCCACCACGCGGGTGCGCACGGCGGATAAGGGTATCGACGAAGTCGACACCGGCAATCTGACGGTTGCCACCTATCGCCACACCACCAGCCGCAAAACGGATCCGCAGCTGCATACCCACGCCGTTGTTCTCAACGCGACCAACGACCGTGAGCGCTGGCGATCAATCGACAGTCGGGCGCTCTACCGGATCAAGTCGGAAGTGGCCGATGTGTACCGTGCCGAGCTGGGGCGCCAGGCGCGCGAACTCGGCTACCAGGTGGAACACGACGCCGATGCCAATGCCGGCCGAACCGGATTTCGGTTAGCTGAAGTACCGAAAGAACTCGAGCGAGACTTCTCTCAGCGTAGCCAGGACATTGAAGCTGCGCTGGGTGAGCGCGGAAAGGATCGCGAAAGCGCCTCCCGGGCAGAGAAGCAAACCGCCACCCTGGCCACGCGTGACCGCAAACAAGCCCACGAACCCGGTGCTCTGCGTGCCCGATGGGAGGCCACTGCGAGTGAGCGGGGCGTCCAGACCGGAGGCCTCGTTGGTCGCGGATCGCCCTATACGGAGGGGCAAAGCGCGGCAACGGCATCGCTGCAGGAAGCCATAGTGCATCTAAGCGAGCGTGAGACGCGATTCAGTGAACGTGAGCTGGAAATCACGGCGCTGAGGTTCGGCGAGGGCAGGGCATCCCGATCAGAGATCCAGACTGCCATCGATGACCAGGTCAAAGCACGTGCGCTCGTTGGCGCCAGGACCTGGAGCTATGACCCAAGGGCTGGACGGAACAACCAGGTGGACGGCTATACAACCAGGCAGGGGCAGCACCTCGAGCGACGGATGCTCGACTTGTCACGGATGAATCCAAAGATCGCGCCACTGGCCGACAGCGCCGGCTTCGAGGAGATCGCCGCGCACACTGAATCAAGCAGTGGATACGCCTGGAATCCGTCACAGCGCGCTGCAGCACATGGCGTCATCACCGGCGATCACCGGGTGAGCCTTATCCAGGGGTACGCCGGCACCGCGAAGACCACCAGCGTCATCGCAGCGACCGCGAAAGCGGCCGATGCGGCAGAAAAGGAGTTTGTCGCCTTGGCAGCGACGCACACTGCAAAAGACCAGATCACCAAGGCGACCGGAAAGCCCAGCAGTACGGTGGCGGCATTCTTGGCCGCGCGACCGCCCGGAGCCGACGCCAATCAGCGACGGGTGTACGTGGTCGACGAAGCGAGTCTCATCTCGACTCGCGATATGACCAAGCTCCTGGAACGCACCCGTGGTGCGCAGGTGCTGCTGGTTGGCGATGAAAAGCAGATTGGCAGCGTGCAGGCTGGTGCGGCATTTCGGCAGCTACAGGAAAGCAACCGCATCCCCGTTTACCGGCTTGATCAGGTCGTACGTCAGCGCAATGAGGAACTGAAATCGGCGGTTTACGATGCGGCCGACAGAAAGCCTGCCGACGCTCTGCGCAAAGTGAAGGTTGAGGAGATTCGGGCCGATCCTACGGCCGATGGCTACGAAGGCATGTCAGCG
>JAGRJL010000518.1:0-467 GCA_020442775.1 Lysobacterales bacterium
GTCGGAGTCGGTACCATGACCCGTGCCTACGATTCGCCCACCAGCGGAACGTTCAGCACCAATTTCACCCTGTCGCCGCCGTTGAGCGGCAGCTGGATACGCAACGAGGTTCCGATCGTGCTGATTAGCCAACCCCGCCCATGAGCAGCGCAGCCGCCAGCGAAACCGCCCTGCGCCGTGTGATCCTGCTGCGCCATGCGCACGCCGAAAACGGCACTCCCAACGGCCGCGATTTTGATCGCGGTCTGTCCCAGCTCGGTCAGCAGCAGTGCGCACAGGCCTCGGCCTGGCTGCAGTCCCAGGGTCTACATCCGCAGAAGGTGCTGTGCTCCCCCGCGCGGCGCTGCGAACAGACTCTGGCGCTGGTCTCGGCCGCCCTGAATGGGCCCGCGATCCAGTTCGAGCCACGGATCTACGAGGCCACGCCGGGTGATCTGCTGCCGCTGCTGGAGCCGCATCTGGACGCC
>JAGRJL010000518.1:547-1310 GCA_020442775.1 Lysobacterales bacterium
GGGATGCCCACAGCCTCCATCGCCTGCCTGAGCCTGCCTGCCGGCGCCCCGCTGGAGCCGGACGCGGCGACTCTGGAAGCGCTTTGGTGGCCCTGATCGGTGAAGGCGTAAGCTGACCACCGGAACCGGGCGAAGCAGAGCTAGTTGTTCCCGGCCACGCCTGGGTCGGTGAGCGCAATCTGGCAGACGCACACCCGGAAGTGGCCGTCGTCGAGCCTTGCTTCCACCTGCCAGCCCATCAACGCCACCAGCGCTCGAACCAGACTCAGGCCAAGGCCGACGTGGCTACCGCCCGTTCTGGCCAGATCCTTGCGCCAGAATCGATCAAACAGATGCGTCAGGTCCGCCGGCTGCAGGTCAGCCGCCGGATTGGCGACCGTCAGACGCGCATGCGCCGAGTCCGCCTCCACTCGTATCCAGCACTCGCCCTCGCCGCTGCCGTGGGCCAGCGCGTTGGCGATCAGATTGCCGACGATGATCTCCAGACAGCTGCGATCCGACCGTACCCACAGCTGCTCGGGGCCGCGCAGGGGCAGGCCTTCGCCATTGTGCCGTGACTGCAGCAGGCGCACTTCGGATATCAGATCCAGCGGCTCCCACAGCAGCGGCAGCTGACCAGATTCCTGCCGCGCCATCATCAGCAGATTGCTGACCATCCGCTCCATCCGCGCCGAGATCTTCAGCACGTCGGCAAAGAAGCGCGCGTTGGCCTTGGGGTCGTCGGGCCACTGGCTGCCAACCTCCCCCAGGCTGCGCAACTCGG
>JAGRJL010000519.1 GCA_020442775.1 Lysobacterales bacterium
GTGGGATCGAGGGTAGTCAGCACGCTCAAGCCCTGCTCGGCCAGCAGCTCCGCGCTGTACTGCTCGGCCAGGTGCGCCCGCACCAGATCGACGAAAGCCGGATGACGCTCGCGCGCGGCGCTGGGGCGCGGCGCAACGTTGAGCGGCTGCGCCTGGGCGCTGAGCAGCATCGCCTGATCGATCAATCCGGTTTCGGCGAACTGACGCAGCACCAGGTTGCGTCGCTGCATCGCGCGCTGCGGCCGCCGCCTCGGGTCGTAAAGCGACGGACCCTTGACCAGCCCGATCAGCAACGCCACTTCGCTGAGCTGCAGCTGATCCAGATCGCGCCCAAAGTAGAACTCCGCGGCAGCGCCAAAACCCTGGACCGGGCGCGCGCCCAGCTGACCCAGATAGACCCGGTTCAAATAGGCCTGAAGGATCTCGCCCTTGGAAAAACGCGCTTCGATCACGATCGACAAGCCGGCTTCCTTGAGCTTGCGGCTGAGCGATCTCTCCGGCGTCAGCAGGGTGTTCTTGACCAGCTGCTGAGTCAGCGTCGATCCACCCTGCACCATCTGGCCGGCGCGGAGGTTGGCCAGGGTCGCGCGCGCAATCGCCCACGGATCGATGCCGTAGTGATGATTGAAGTCGCGATCTTCGACTGCCTGAATTCCGGCCACCAGCAGCGCCGGCATCTCGGTCAGGGGCAGCGGCCGGCGTTCGTTGGGGTCGTTCAGAAACAGCGTGCCGATCAGCGCGGGGTCAAGCCGCTTCAGCGCCACCTGGGCACCGGCCGCATCGGTCAGCTGGCTGACTTTTCCACCGGCAAAGCGCAGTTCCAGCCTCTGTGCCGACTCCTCGCCGTCGTCAAAGCGAAAGGCCCGGGTGTGAATCAGGGCCCGGCTGCCGCTCAGACTGTAGCTGCCTGGCAAGGCCGCGGTCGGATCCACCCGGTAGCGCGCGGCACTGAGTTCGGTCTCCAGGGTGGCCGGGCTCAGCGCCAGTCCCGGGTAGAGCTCCAGCGGTCGGGCGTAGACCCGACTGGGCTCAGGCTGGCGCCCAAGGTCAAAGCGCTGATCGATAACCTTGCTCAGATACCACCAGGTCGGCGGGGTAAAGCCGACTGCAAATCCGATGCTCAGCAGCAACAGGCGCCAAATCCAGCTCAGCCACTTCACAGCCTAGACATCCCCTCGATACCAACCGGGCTCGCACCCTATCCACCTGGCCGTTGATGACACGGTCACACTCCTCGCTGCCACCAGCGTCCCGGAATCGGGCCATGCCGGCGCAGTCTGCGCTGCGGAAAGTTCCTCGCCGTTCGCTGCGAAAAACTGCAAATCAAGCTATCGCCAACCGCTACAGCGTGACATGAATGGCGTGGCTGTCGATAATCGCGCGCCACAGCTGCCCGAATTTTGCCCCGAAACCAGCTTGGCTGCGAAGCGGCGCGCGAATTGCGCCGCCAATCGCCAGCGCGGGGCGCAGCTGATCTTCCCTGGTTGATAGAAGAAGCTTCGCTTTGGCCCCCCGCGCAACCCTCCAACATCCCTGCCGCTACTGGAAACACGCTTGAAGCAAAGGCCGGCAACAGACGAACAGATCCACGCCAGCGCAGCCGAGCCGTTGCTGGTGCTGTGCCCCCGCGAGGCGGAATTCGATGCCATTTGCGCGTGCCTGGGTAGCGAGCGGGCGATTGAACTGGTCGAGGCGGAAAGCTGGAAGGCTGCCCCGCGGGATCGCGAGTTCCTGTGGCTGCGCACGGCGCCGGCAAATTGGCCGACCCAAACGCTGGCGCGATTGCGCAGCGCTGCACGGGAGGCTGGGGCGCCAGTCACCGTGTTGGGTGCCGGGATCACGCTGGCGGCCGAACTCACTGCCGATTTGACCAGTGAACAGATTGATTCGCTGTGCTATCTGCTCAGTGACCGCTGTCTGATGGACATCAGCCCTGATTCGGAGCCGGGGCTGGTGTATGGCAACACGATTGAGGAACCCGGCAAGCGCCTGCTACTGAGCGACCAGCTCTACATCGAGGTTCCGGGCCCAGCGCTAAGCCAGGCCAGCGGTGTGGCCCTGCTGGCCGGCCTGCAGAGCCGCTGGCCGAGCGCCTGCCAGGGCTTCGATCCTTGTTATCCAGGACTGACCGATCAGCCGGTAATTCTGCACATCCTTCACGACTGGGGCGGCGGCATCGCCCGCTTTGTATCCGACCTGGCCAGTGCCGACGCCGGGGCCTGCCATCTGGCGCTGCGCGCTCGCGGGAGTTGGAAGTCCCGTTGTTACGGCAGCAGTCTGGAGTTGAGTCTGGTGAATGGCCAGTTGAACCTGGGCAGTTGGCCGCTGTCCCCCTCAATCGGCAGCATCAGTCAGTCTCATTGCGGCTATCGCGAACTTCTGGACCGCATCTGCCAGCGCCATGGAGTCAGCGCGATCATGGTCTCGTCCTTGATCGGGCACAGTCTGGAGGCGCTCGATACTGATCGGCCGACCGCGGTGATCGCGCACGATTATTTCCCCCTGTGGCCGGAACTGCATTGCAACTTCGGCGATACCTCGCGGTTGTTCGATGACGACGAACGAGCGGCCACGGTCGCATCGATGCCCGCCGACGGTCTGTTCGGCGAGCGCGATCCGGGATTCTGGCAGGACGTCTTCGCCGCCTACGTCAGCCGCCTGGCACGCCCGCAGCTGCAGATGGCCGCGCCCAGTCAGTCGGTGATCAGCAACCTGGCAAGGCTGGCACCAGAGCTGGCCAGCAAGCCGATCCAGCTGATTCCTCACGGCATGCGGCCCTGGCCATCGCCGGTCACCGCACTGCCGCCAGGCAGGGCCAATGAACCCCTGCGCCTGCTGGTCCCCGGCCGAATCGATGGCGGCAAGGGTCTGGAGCTGCTGCGCGGCGCGCTGCCAGAGCTCACCCGATATGCCGAGCTCCATCTGCTGGGCTGCGGCAAGGCCGGCGAGCAGCTGTTTGGTGTCGGCGGCGTGCACATCGAGCTGGACTACCAGCATCCGGACTTTCCGCAGCGCGTGGCGCGGATTCGACCGCATGCTGCGCTGCTGCTGTCGACGGTGGCAGAAAGCTTCAGCTACACCCTGTCGGAAGTCTGGAGCCTCGGACTGGTGCCGATTGCGACCCGATCGGGCGCCTTCGCCGAGCGCATCTGCGACGGTCAGGATGGACTGCTGTTCACCCCCGATGCACGCGCACTGCTCGGCCTGATTCGAGGACTGGCCAACGACCGCAGCCCACTTGAGACCATGCGCCGGAATCTTCGGCCAGAGCAGATGCGCAGCGCTGCCGCGATGGCCGAGGACTACCGGGGCTGGCTCAGGAGCGCCACGCAGGCGCCACAGCTGACGCCCACGTTGGCGGCAGCAGAGGACTACGTGCGTTTGAATCTGCAGGCCGAAAGGTCCCGCCTGGTCGGCGACAAGGCCGCGCTGAAGCGACTGAGCGAGGAGCAACAGGCCGAACTGGTCAAGCGGGCCGAATGGGGCTTCAATCTGGACCGCCAGCTGCAGGAGCGCACCCTGTGGGCGCGGCGACTGCAGCAGGATCTGGCCGATGCAAAAGCCCAGCACCAGACCGAAGCCGATCAATTGGAGAAACAATTGGCCGCGCTGCAGGTCGAACTGCAAAAGGCCAATGAAGCACGACGGAATCTGCGCACGCGGGCGCGCGAGCGCCTGCGCGAGGAGCGGCGCCTGGTCAGAACCCTGACCGTGGAACTGGCTGATCTGGCCGATCAGATCAAACAACTGCTGGCCGAAGGTCAGCGCAAGGAACGCGCCTTTCAGGCCGATCTCGCGGCGGTGGAGGCCGAACGCAACGGTCTGGCGATGCTGGTTGAGGAGTTGGAGTTGGCAAAGCGGGAAATTCTGAGCAGTACTTCCTGGCGGATTACCGCCCCACTGCGTGGCCTGGTGATGGGCGCCCGACGGGCCCTGCCTGGTCTCAATTTCCGGGTCGCGCGGGCGCGCGCGCTGCTCGGTCGGGTGCGCGGCTCGCTGGTGCGCCGCGGGCTCCGCGGCACCATCGCCCGCGCGAGTGAAGAATTGCGCCGGTTGCCACCGCCGGCTGCGGCCATCGCGCCCCCGGACGCCGATACCGAGGCCCCATTCGAGGCATTCGGCGTTCCCTGCAGCGAGCAGCCGCTGGTCTCGATCGTAATACCGGTGTACGGCAAGCTGCCGTACACGGTCGCCTGTCTCAAGTCGCTGGCCAGCTGCGCCGATCAATGCGCATTCGAGATCCTGGTGGTAGACGACTGTTCACCGGATCAGAGCGCAGACCAGCTGGCCGAGATCGATGGCCTGCGGCTGATCCGCAACGCCAAGAACCTGGGCTTCATCGGCGCCTGCAATGCGGGCGCTGCGCAGGCTCGCGGCGAGTTCATCTGCTTTCTCAACAATGACACCGCGGTCCGGCCCGGCTGGCTGGACGCACTGGTGGACACCTTTGCCAAGGTTCCCCAATGCGGGCTGGCGGGCTCCAAGCTGATCTACCCCGATGGCCGCTTGCAGGAAGCCGGGGGCATCGTCTTTTGCGACGGAGACGGCTGGAACTATGGCCGATTCGAGCAGCCCAACGACCCGCGCTTCGACTACCCGCGCGAGGTGGACTACTGTTCTGGTGCGTCTATCCTGATTCGCGCCAGCCTGTTCGCCGAGTTCGGCGGATTCGACAGCCACTACGCCCCGGCCTACTACGAAGACACCGATCTGGCCTTCAAGGTGCG
>JAGRJL010000520.1:0-388 GCA_020442775.1 Lysobacterales bacterium
TGCAGGATCTGGGCTTCCGCGCCTACTACCCGATCCGACACCGGGTCATCGACGCCGAGCTGCGCCGGCTGATGGGCAATCGCCGCGAGCCAATGCAGAAGATCGCCGAGGCGCTCAAGCACAAGCTGGATCTGGAAGGAGTGCCGGCGCGGCTGCTGGGGCGGATCAAGAGCCCCTACGGCACCTTCAAGAAGATGAAGAACGAGCACAAGACCTTCGATCAGGTGATGGACGTGCAGGGCTTCCGGGTGGTGGTCGGCGGGGTGATGCAGTGTTATTGCGCGCTGGGCGCGGTGCACAACCTGTACAAGCCGGTAGACGGGCGCTTCAAGGACTACATCGCGATTCCCAAGGCCAACGGCTACCAGTCGCTGCACACCACCCTGTT
>JAGRJL010000520.1:445-3339 GCA_020442775.1 Lysobacterales bacterium
GCCGCGCACTGGATCTACAAGTCCGACAACAGTCCGGCCAACAGCGCCCAGCATCGCGCCCGGGAGTGGCTGCAGGGCTTGCTGGATTCGCAGCGACAGGCCGGCAATCCCATCGAGTTCCTCGACAACGTGCGGGTAGACCTGTTCCCGGACGAGGTCTACCTGTTTACTCCGAAGGGCCGGATCCTGGCGCTGCCGAGGCATGCCTGCGCGATCGATTTCGCCTACGCTGTGCACACCGACGTCGGCGATCACGCGGTCGCGGCGCGGGTGGATCAGCAGCTGGTGCCACTGCGCACCCGGCTGCACAGCGGCCAGACGGTCGAGATCATCACTGCGCCCCGCGCCAGCCCCAAACCGCACTGGCTGGAGTTTGTGGTCACCAGCAAGGCGCGAACCTCGATCCGTCACTTCCTGCGGCACCTGCAGCACGAGGATGCAGTCGCGATGGGCGCGCGGATGCTGGATCGGGCGCTGGATACCCTGGGCGCCAGCCTGGAGGGGATTTCGCGCGAGCGGATCGAGTCGGTGCTCAGCGAAAACCGGGTCCAGCGACTGGAAGAACTGCTGGCCGATTTGGCCCTGGGCAACCGGATGCCCGCGGTGGTGGCCAAGCAACTGACTCGCGGGGAGAAACCGCAGGGCGAGCCTGCCAAACTCGCCGACGTGGTGCGGATCAGCGGCGCCGAGCGCGGCGTGGTCACCTTCGGCAACTGCTGCCACCCGATTCCGGGCGATCCCATCGTCGGCTTCTTGAGTGCCGGCAAGGGGCTGGTGGTGCATCAGACCACTTGTCCCAATGTGGTGGAGCTGCGCAAACATCCCGAGCGCATGATGCGGGTCGATTGGGAGACACAGGTCGAGGGTGATTTCCGGGTGCAGCTGAAGATCGAGGTGGCCAACAAGCCTGGAGTGCTGGCAACCGTGGCGGCAGCCATCGCGGCGCAGGACTGCAACATCGAGAACGTCGAATACGGTGAGCGCGACATGACCAGCGCAACGCTGTTCTTCACCCTGGAAGTGCACAACTGTCAGCAGCTCAACGATCTGATGCGCAAGCTGCGCCGGATTGAAGTTGTACAGGTGGTGCAGCGCAACTGATCAGTTGGCCGAAATCCGGTTGCGCGTGTCACCCATCAGTGCCGGTGACTCGTGGCATAGTTCGGTCGGTTGAAATGATCAGGAAAGGCCGATGACCCGTCGCACCATCCAGACCGAGCATGCGCCTGCCGCGATTGGCACTTACTCCCAGGCGGTCCAGAGCGGCAGCACCGTTTACCTGTCGGGCCAGATACCGCTCGATCCGGCCACCATGCAAATGGTCGAAGGCGATATCGAGGCGGAGATTCGCCGGGTTTTCGACAACCTCCAGGCGGTTTGCGTCGCAAGCGGTGGTTCCCTCAACCACCTGGTCAAGCTCAATATCTTCCTCACCGACCTCGGCTGCTTTGCCCAGGTCAATGCAATCATGGCCGAGTATTTCGCCCAGCCCTTCCCGGCACGCGCCGCGATCGGCGTAGCCGCGCTACCCAAGGGCGCACGAGTGGAGATGGACGGGATTCTGGTTCTGTGAGCGCAGACGCTGCCGTCCGCAGCCTGCAGGTGTGGGGGTGAAGGGAGCTGCACCGGCGACGTCGGCGTGAGCGCCCGCGAATCCACGTCCAGTCTGCCGGCAGAGCCCGATTGGGTCAGTCGCGGGCGGACGCCGATCAGCAGTCTCAAGGGCGTGACCAAGCCGGGGCTGGCGGCACTGGAAAAGCTGGGGTTGGCGACCGTCGCCGATTTGTGGACCCACCTGCCGCTGCGTTACGAAGACCGCACCGCGCTCACCCCGATCGCCGAGCTGCAGCCGGGCCAGCCGGCTCAGGTCTGTGCGCAGGTGCAGGCGGCCGAAGTGGTGATGCGGCGCACCCGGATGCTGGTGGTGGTGATCAACGACGGCAGCGGGTCAATGACCTTGCGCTTCTTCCGTTTCCGTCAGGCCCAGGTGGCCAGCTTCAGTCCGGGGCGCAGGGTGCTCTGTTTCGGCGAAGCGCGGGCCTCCCTGGTCGGTCTGGAGATGAGTCATCCCAGATACCAGTTCCTCGGTGATCAGGAGCAGGCGCCGGTCTCTGGAACCCTGACCCCGGTGTATCCGCGCGGGGAGGGGATCAGCGTCGAGCGTATCGGCGATCTGGTTGCTCAGGCGCTGGCGCAGCTGCCGGCCAGCGCACAGCTGGAATGGCTGGCATCCGATCAGCTCAAGCGGCTGGGATTGCCCGATCTGGCCCAGGCCTTGCGCTGGGTCCATCAGCCCCCGCCGGACACCGACCTGAGCGCGCTGGCCGAGGGGCAACACCCGGCGCGGCGGCGGCTGGCGCTGGAGGAGCTGATTGCGCAGCGGATCAGCCTGCGCCTGGTGCGCAAGCGTCTCGATGGATTGCGCGCACCGGTACTGCGTCCCAGTGGCCAGCTCGCTACGACGCTGGCCAATCAGCTGCCATTCGCGCTGACTGCCGCGCAGCAGCGCGTGCTGAATCAGCTGCGCCGGGATCTTGCCCGCAGTCAGCCAATGCTGCGTCTGGTCCAGGGCGATGTGGGCTGCGGCAAGACCGTGGTCGCAGCGATGGCGATGCTGGCGGCGATCGAGGCGGGTCACCAGGCAGCGCTGATGGCGCCAACCGAACTGCTCGCCGAGCAACATCGCAAGACCCTGGATCGATGGATGCAGCCGCTCGGGATCGAGCCGGTGTGGCTGGCGGCGAAGGTCACCGGCAAGGCCAGGGCGCTTGCCCTGCAGCAGATCACCCAAGGGGCGCCACTGGTGGTCGGGACTCACGCGCTGATGACCGAAGCGGTGAGCTTCAAGCGACTCGGGCTGGTGGTCATTGACGAGCAGCACCGCTTTGGGGTGC
>JAGRJL010000521.1 GCA_020442775.1 Lysobacterales bacterium
CTCGATCACGGGCACTTTGTCGAAATCGCCGATGTCCGGAACGCGGACCTGAGTCTGATCTGCCATGAGCGGGTTTCCTGCAGGGAAGGGTTTAGCAATAGCAGTGGTGGCCGTCGACCTGAAACTCAATCCGGGCAGGCCGATTGCCGGGTTCAAGATAGCAAAACGCCCCCGGAAAGTGGCTTTCCGGGGGCGTGGCAGGTGGATCGAGTTAGCTTAGCTTCGGGCGCGCGGTAGGAACCACAGACCGGCGCCGGCCAAACCAATCAGCAGTGCCAGCAGGCCCCATTGACCAAACACCGGCACCGGCTCCAGGTTGCGCGACAGGATCGCCGTGCTCTGGTTGTCGGCCGGATTCGGATCGGAGGTGTCGCTGGTCACGGTAGCAGTGTTGCTGACCTCGGCAACCAGCAGCGAGACGGTCACGGTGCAGGAGGCCGAAGCGGTCGGTCCCAGATCACCCACGGTCCAGGTGAACACGCCTGCAGCCACGGTGCCACCGCAGGTGTCGGAGACGTACAGCACATCCGCCGGCAGGGGGTCGGTCACAACCACGTTGGTCGCCGTGCTCGGGCCATTGTTGCTGACGCTCAGACCAAAGGTGCCGAGGTCGCCCAGCGCCACCGGACCGCCGGCAGTCTTGACCAGGGTCAGATCTGCGGAGGTGACATTGACAGTCGCCGCGGCCGTATTGTTGGCCGGGTCCGGATCGGTGGTGTCGCTGGTCACCGAGGCGTTGTTGGTGTAGCTACCGGCGATTGCCGAAGAGAAACTCACATTGCAGGTGGCGGTCGCTGCCGCGGCCAGAGTGCCCACATTCCAGGTAATCACCTGGCTGGCCTGCATCGCACCGCAGTCGCTGCTGACGAAGTCCAGACCGACCGGGAAGGTGTCGGTAACCACCACCATCTGCGCATCATCCGGGCCGATGTTGTTCACGCTGAGCACGAAGGTACCGATCTCGCCCGGCGCCAGCGGGGCAACCGGACCGGTCTTGGTGAGTGCCAGATCGGCTTCTGCAGCACCACCGACCAGGCTGATGAAGCGCGCGCTCACGCCCGTCACGATGGAGCGGATGACGTTGGCAGAGCGGTCGATCTCATGCACGCCGCTGCCGTTGGTCACCAGCAGATTGCCGCTGGGCAACTCGTAGACGCCACGGTAGCCACCCAGCGAGGCCGGATCATAGATGCCCACCTGGGTGCCGTCGGGCAGGTACTCGACGATGCCTTCTTCGGTACCGCTGAAATTGGCCACCAGCACGTTGCCATTGGCGGCCTGGGCGATTTGCTCGCCGAAGGTGTTGAGTGGGCTGAAGTCGGCCTGCGCCGCACCGGTGGAATCGTAACGATGAATCGCGTCGGAAGTGATTCCAGGGACCAGGAAGTCGCCGTCGGCGAGTACCCCGCCGGGAGCAACGACGGCAAAGACGTCGAACGGCGACACCAGTCCGGCGGCGCCGTTGGCGACAAAATTGCCAACCGAGTTACCGGCAGTATCAAATTCGGCAATGGCGTTGGAGTTGGTGCCGCCACCGACGCTGACCAGCAGATTGCCATTGGGCCGCAGGCCGATTCCGCGGATATTGTCGAGGATCGCCGTGTTGGCGCCGCCCGCAGGCGCGAAGGTCGCGATGAATGCGCCGGTGCCCACGTCATAACCCTGAACCACGTCGTCGATCTGATCGGAAACCAGGATCTGGGTGCCGTCGGCGCTGAGGATGGCCTCAATCGGGGTGGAGAGGTTGTCTGGATCGGCCGGAATGAAATCCGCGTCGATCAGGTCGCCGGTCATCGGATCGAAGGCCATCACCCGATCGTTGCTGGATTCGGGGATCAGCAGCAGTCCGCCTGCCGCGAGACCTTCCAGCGCCGCGGCGCGAGCGATCGGGTCAGGATTGGTTTCGCTGGTCGGGTTGATGTCACCGAGCCCAGCCAATTCCTGCTGGGCGCGGTCTTGCGCCAACAGTGAACCGGAAGCAAGCAGAATAGCCGCACTCAGTGCGGTCTTGCCAAAATTACGCATGGTTTTCTCCACGTTTCTTGTAATCGTCGCCCCGAAGTTTCGCGCGGCAGGCAGTGATGCGCAAGCAATCTGCCGGCTGAAACCCGCCAGAGGGGGCCCGGCTCACGCGTCTCCAGCTGATCTGCGCCCCGTTTGGGGCGCGATGGGTCAGAGCAGCAGTCGTCGTATGTCGCTCAACTGCTGCGCCAGATAGGCGGTAAAGCGCGCGGCAGCAGCGCCGTCGATCACCCGATGGTCGTAGCTCAGGGAGAGCGGCAGCATCAGCCGCGGCTCGAAGCTGCTGCCGTTCCAAACCGGCTTCATGGCCGACCGGGACACGCCCAGGATGGCGACCTCCGGCGCATTGATGATCGGGGTGAACCCGGTCCCGCCGATTCCACCCAGTGAGGAAATCGAAAAGCAGCCGCCCTGCATGTCATCACCCTTGAGCTTCTTCTCCCGGGCCCGGACGCTGATTTCCCCCAGTTCGCGGGCCAGATCGAGCAGGCTCTTGCGCTCGCAGTCGCGAATTACCGGAACCACCAGCCCGTCTGGCGTATCGACCGCGATGCCGATGTGGAAGTACTTCTTCAGCACCAGATTGTCGCCGTCGAGGGCGGAATTGAAGGTCGGGAATTGCTGCAGCGCCCGCACCGCAGCCTTGATCAGGAACACCAGGGGGGTGACCTTGACCTCCTTCTGCTCGCCGGCAATCTGCTTGCGGAAGGCCTCCATCTCGGTGATGTCGGCCTCGTCCTGCTGGGTGACGTGCGGAATCATCGCCCAGTTGCGCGCCAGATTCGC
>JAGRJL010000036.1:0-2805 GCA_020442775.1 Lysobacterales bacterium
GCAACCCTGGCCGACGATTTGCGCCGCCATTTGCGCGGCGAGGCGGTGCTGGCGCGGGAGGGCGATTGGCGCTATCGGCTGGGCCGCTTCCTGCTGCGACACCGGATACCGGTGGCCGCCAGCGCGGCGGTCGTCCTCGCCCTGACCGTGGGCGCGGTGAGTACGCTGCGAGAGTCTGCCCGACTGCGCGTGGCCGAGAGCCGCCTGGAGACCTCTCTGGCGATGCTCGAGGACGTCTTTCTGGGCGCCGACCCCTATCTGGCCAAAGGCGGAGACACCAGAGCGACCGACTTGCTGGCTGGGGTTCGCGCGCGCCTGCAGGAAGAGAAAGACCTGCCGCCGGCGCTGGCCGCTCGACTGTGGTCCAAGTTGGGTTCAGCCTACGTCTCCCTGGACCAGCGGGACCAGGCCGAGTACGCGTTAGCACAGGCCGTTTTGCTTGCAGACCAGGCAAGGACCTGCCGCGAGGTTGCCTGCGCGGATGCAGATCCTGAGCGCACCGAAGTGCTTGCGGCGGCCGCCCAAGCGAGGCTGGCTCATTTCAGTCTGGTGCTGGACCGGGATGACAGCGCACTCCCTTCGCTGCAACAAGCAATCACCGTGTTGCGCAACAGTGGTCCTGAGGGTCGACTGCCTTTGGCCGATGCACTGAGCTTTCTCAATGACTACGAGTATGTCCAAGGTCGTTACGAAGCGCTCGATGCTCGCAACCTTGAAAGTATCGCGCTGGTTCGCTCTGCGGTGGGCGACATGGCCGCTCAAACGATCATGGTCCTCGGGGTTCGCGCATCAACGCTTCGCGCAACCGGCCATAGTGACCAAGCGGAGGCACCGGCGACCGAGGCCCTGGACATATCCCGGCGTTTGGGTGAACTGGCGCCGGTCGCAGTCCGGCTGTATGCCGAGCAGCAATACGCCGGTGTGTTGACTGACCTGGGGCGTTCGCGCGAGGCAGAGCCGGTACTGCAAAGCGCTTTCCAGCGCGCGGTAGTCCTGCGCGGCCTGGATAGCGTGATTGCACAGGGGCTGGGCTGGGAACTGGCCAATGCGCACGTCGAGTTGGGTGAGTTCGAGCTCGCCCGAGATGAGTATCGCCAGCTGCTCGCCCATTCCGGCCCAATCAAGAGCGCCAACGTCGCCGCGGTGCACAACGCTTTGGGACTGGCGCTGCTCGCCAACGGGGAACCAGCAGCAGGGGCGAGTGAACTTGAGCAGGCGGCTGCGGTTTTTTGCGCAGACGATCGGTCGACTCTCCCCTGCGTGGCCATCACCTTGAACCGCATTGAGGCCGCACTGCAGTTGGATCGAATCGCAGAGGCCGATGGCTGGCTGAGCGATCTGCGCACGTCAGCGCTCGCCCTGGCCGGCCGGGCAGCGATGCGCTGGCATCTGCTCAGCTCTCGTCTGGCGCTGAGGCGCGACGACTTGTCTACGGCCACAAGCGAGCTCGCCGCCAGCCGACGTGCCTTACCGGATGGAGCGCCGCCAATCGATACCGCGCGTTGGTTGGAGCAGGAGTCTGCGCTGGTCTTAAGACGAGGGAACCCAGGTTTGGCCCTGGACCGCCTGCGCCAGGCCAGGGCCCTGTACCAATCGCAATGGGTGGCAAATGCATTCCCTTTGCGCCGGGTTCAGGCAGACCTGGAAGGGCTGCAGTCCCAAATACCAACCGCAATGCAATAGGCGGCTCGCGGGAGGGATGTGCCGGGCGGCAACGGGTCATATCCGATCGTTTGGCAGTCACAGGATCGGAACTTCGTAAAGGCCCGTTATCGAAGCTGTTGACGAAGCCCCCATGAAATCGATTGCACTTTGGCTACTCACTGCGCTGACCATAGGCACCGCGCTGGGCAGCCCGCCGGCTCGCGCCGTCGAGCTTTGCGTCAACAGCGTCGCCACCCTGCAGCAAGCGCTGGCCCTGTACCCGCTGCACAATGGCGGGCGGCTAACTATCAAGGTCGTGCAGGGGACCTACGCGATTGGAAGCCAGCTCGGAGGTGGCGTCTACGCCAATCACTTTGGCGCGTCGTTGACCGTGCAAGGTGGCTACACCGCTGGCTGCGCCACACGGATGATCAATCCAACCGCCACCATCCTGGACGCCAACAACGCAGCGAACAGTGGCCTGGCATTCGTTTTCGATCCTGGCCAGGAGGTGAAATTCGAGAGCCTCAGTTTCACCCGATTCAACGCCGATGCGGTGCTCAGCATGGACATGGACATCTTGGGCGATGATTCCGGGGCTGCCGTGGTCCGCAACTGTCGCTTCGTGGACAACAACGTTCAGCAAATCATCCGCGCGGATGCGCCACAAATGGCGCTGGTCAACAACCTGATTGCTGGCAATGTGATCGGTGGACCCGCGCCTGCCACGGTACTGACTGACTTCAGCAGCCACTTCAATTCATACGTGGTCATTACCAACAACACGATCGCCAACAATATCGGCGCCGCAGGACTGATCGTGCACAACAGTACGGCGGGCAGCGCAGTGCCCAGCGACCGCATCAGCGAAGTCGCCAACAACATTATTTGGGGCAACGGGACACCCGACATCAATCTTTCCGGCTTTAGCCATGCTGATGCCGCATTGATTCTCTCGAGCAATCTCTATGGCAGCGTGAGCAACGCTGGCCCGTTGGCCAGCGGCAACCTGGTGGCCAACCCGCTATTCGTCAATCCCGGCGCCGGTAACTACTCGCTCAGTCCCACGTCGCCGGCGGTCAACAGTGGCGCCAGCTTCCAGCTCTACGGACTACCGCCTGTCGACCTGGTTGGGGTCAACCGGATCATCGGCAGCGGCAT
>JAGRJL010000036.1:2880-21100 GCA_020442775.1 Lysobacterales bacterium
AGCCCCACGCCAGGCTCGCTGCGAGCGGCGATCAAGGCCGCCAACTCGGCCAGCGGTCCCTATCTGATTCGCTTCGCGATCAGCGGCGGCTGCCCGCGGTTGATCAACATGACTACACCCATGCTGGACGTACTGGGCAACGTGACCATTGACGGTCGCACCCAGGCGGGCTGGACGCCGAACACCTCTGAAGTCGCATTCAATGCCAATCTTTGCCTGATCCTCAACGGAAGCGGCAGTACGCCCAACGCCTTTCACGTGCCGTCGAGCGCCAGCAACGCGCGGCTGACGGTCATGGGAATGCAGTTCGCCGGTTTCGCTGATGCCGCCGTCAAGCTGGAAGGCGGCAGCGGACACCGGATTGCCGGCAACCAGTTCGGGGCGGTTGGTGGCGGTGCCGCCAATCAGCAGGGCATCCACATCAGTGTCGCTGCTGGCAACAGCCTGATCGGAGGATTTGACGATCCCCCCAGCACCAACCTGATCGCCGGCAGCCTGGCGTCCGGGATCCAGATAGACAATACGGCGGGCGGTTCAACCATCGCCAACAACCTGATCGGATTTCAAACTGACGGCACCGGTGACGGCGGCAACGCCACCGGCGTTTCGATCTTCAACTCGCCCAACAACCTGCTGCAGTACAACCTGATCGGTAACTCCGCCTCCAATGGGGTGACCATTGGTGGCTCCGCCAGCAGCGGGAATTTGCTGCAATACAACCTGATTGGCCAGGGACGAATTGGCAGCGTCCCCGCACCCAATCAAAACGCTGGCGTCAACTTGTTGTTTGGTGCCCACGACAACACCGTCGGGGCAACGCTGACTGGCGTTGCTGGCGGCAATACGATCACCAACAACGTCGGCCCCGGCGTGTGGGTCTCCACTTCCGGAGGCAATGGCAACCGGGTGCTGGCCAACGCCATCCGCACGAACGGCAGCGGCAGCGCGGGGGTGGATATCGATCTGGCGGCGCCCGGCCCGTCTGGCAACCAGCCCAGCAACCCCGGGATCGGACCCAATCGGCTGCAGAACTACCCCAATCTAACGAGTGCAGTGCGCGCCCCTGACGGTTCGGGGACGATCGAGATCATTGCGACGCTGCACAGCGCACTCAATCGCAGCTATCGGATCGACGTCTACCGCCACCCCAGCTGCGATCTGCAGTTTCCGGCGCGCGGCGAAGCCAGCATCTATCTCGGACAGGGATTGCTGCAGACCGACGCCAACGGACTGGGCAGCGCGCAGTTCACCGTACCCTACCCGGCGGGCGCCGGACTGGGCAAAGTCAGTGCCACCGCCACCAGCAGTCTCGGCGACACCTCGGAAATCGGTACCTGCATCGATGTGGTCGATGGCATGTTGCCGGATCTGCTGATCGATGGATTTGAAGATCCATGAGCGCCGCCAGCGCATCGCCTCTGCGACCCTGCTTTCACCTGGCCTTCCCGGTCGATGATCTGGAGCGGGCGAGGAAATTCTACGCAGGCGCACTAGGCTGCAGCTTGGGACCGTCAACCGAGGGCAGCCAGGCCTTCGATTGGCAAGGCCATCAGCTGGTCGCCATTCTCAGCCGCCGTGCCCTCTCGGTGACCGAGGCAGACGTTGATGGATTGACGGTGCCGGATTTCCACTTCGGGCTGATTGTTGAATGGGCCGACTTCGGACCGCTGCTTGAGCGGCTACGGGACCATGGGGTGCCGCTGCTGATCGAGCCTGATCTTCCTTATCCGGACCACCGTCCAAACGCGACACCGGCCGCACCTGCCGACCAGCGCAGGCTGTTGGTGCGCGATCCCAGCGGAAACACGCTGGAATTCAAGGCTTATCGACGCTCGGCAGGGGAAGCCGGCATGCAGCCATCGCCCCCCTGCTGAAGCACTCAGTCGATGTGTTCGTCTTCGGGCCACTCGGTGAAGTAACCGTCGAGCTGCACCAGCAGCTCGTGCAGGTGCGCGTCGTCGTCGTCATCCTGCGGATCGACTTCGCGAATCGCGATCAAGCCAACGTCGATTCGGTCGCGCTCCGAGGGCGTTGGCGTGCGACCGTGCGCGCTCCACGCCTGCATCGACCTCAGCTGTTCCAACATGATGTGGTACAGACCGAGACGGGGCACCCGCTGGCAACGGGCGCTCAGCGCCGCAATCGCCTCCCCCAGCACTTGCTGAAACTCGCTTCGAGTTCTGATGTACCACGCGCTCATGTCGGGTTCCTCCACTGCTTCAGCGTTCATTCGGTTGCGTCTGGTCTGTGCGTTTGTGGGTTAGCGGGTCTCGAAACCGTCGGCGTGTACTCGCAACAGCAACAGGGGCGCTCCCGCTTCGATCCAGTCATGCACGCGCGCCTGTAGCGCAGTCGCCAGGGACGGACGCCCCAAGGGCATCGGCGGATCACCCTCGGCCGGGCCCGGTTGCGCGCAGACCAGCTTGCGGAACAGCAGCGATCCTTCCGGGTCACCGGGAACAACCCGCATGATGGTCAGACTGTAGTCGGGCGCATTGACCAGATTGAGGTAGGAGAAAGCGGGGTCCAGGTCCAGCCCCACCGCCGGTGAACCGCCATGATCGACATGGCAATTGGCGCAGAATTGGCCCCAGATCGGCTGAATATCGAGCGCATAGTCGAACGACTGCGTCCGCGGTTCGCGTTCCCAGCCCTTACTGCACTCGGTCGGGGCGATCTGCGCCAGCGCAGCGTGAGCGCAGAGCGAGGCAAGCAGCCATGGCCAGCGGATGCTCAAGGGTTGCCGACCCAACTCACGGAAGAAATGACAAAGGCCCGCTGAACTGAGCCAGATTGGGGAAAACCTGGTCCAGCACCGCATTGGGCAAGCCCAGCCAGCGTCCCAACGTTGCGCCCATCTGTTCGGTGGCGGTGGTGGGAATGTACTGCCCGCGGGCGAAGCTCCAGTCCTGTAGGGCGTTGTTGTCGGCATTGAGCATCAGCTGCGGATAGCGGCCGTAGATGCGTTGGCCAAGGACCTCGCCGCCCAGAACCGCCTGGATTCCACCCCACGCGTGATCGGACCCATCGCCATTGGAGGACAGGGTCCGGCCGAATTCGCTCATGGTGAAGGCGGTGACCTCCGACTGCGCGCCAATTTCGCCCAGCGCCTGCCAGAACCAGCCCAGCGCCTGCGACACCTGCGCCAGCAACACCTGCTGCTGGGTCATTTGACTCGCGTGGGTGTCGAATCCGCCCAGACGCACATAGTAGATCTGCCGCGAGTGATTGATCCCGGCACTGGGATCACGGCTCAGCTTGATCATTCTGGCCACCATCCGCAGCTGATCCTGCAGGCGATTGGGGTAGTCCTCGCCCATCAGGTGCAAGTTTGCATCTGGGTAGAAACCCATCGCCGGGTCAGGCGCATTGGGACCACTGTAGTCATAGGACGTGTTGAGCTGACCGGCGGGACTGGACAGACCGCCTCGGACCAACTGCTCTAGCTCACGTGAGCGGAGCAAGGTGCTGGCGTATTCGGTTGTCAGCAGATGGGCACTGGGCTGGCCCAGCAGCGCCTCCAGCGCCAGCCGGCGCTGTTCGCCGAACAGGGTGGTAGAACCATCGAAGCTCAGCAGCTGGGTGGCGCCGAGGGTCGCTGACATCTGATAGGGGAAAACCGACGCGCCAATCTGAAAGCGGCTGTTGCCGGCAATGGAAATGTTCGGTGGTAGGGCCGGATGACCTCCGCTGTCGATCAGATCGAGAAGTCGACCGCCCCAGCCGGTGATCGCCGTGGTGTCGCCGATGCCCAGATTCCACAGCAGTTCCTGGTCGTTGTGCGAATACAGCTGGGGCGGTCGCGGCGCACCGGCATTGAAGTCGGTCTTGGAAATGGGCTCGATCAGCGGACCGACGTTGGCAACAAAGGCCAGTTGGCCCTGCCCGAACAGGGTATGCAGTCCCGGGTACTGATAATTCTGGCCGTTGCGAGACGCCACGTAGTCCGCGGTTTGCGGGTGCATCCCATAAGCCGAGCCTTCGCCCATCGGCGTGCCCACGTCGAGCAGCTGGTTGAATCCAAGTGCCAGCCCCAGTGGGTTGCTGTTGGGGTCATACACGCCGCCACGGGACTGGCGGTAGGTGTCATAGCGACTGCCGCCCGCCTGACTGTCTCGCGGCACCAGCAGGTTGAAGGAATCGTTGCCGCCGGCCAGATAGACGCAGACCAGGGCTTTGTAGCCGGGCAGCCCTCCGCTTGCGGCAGCCAGCGCCTGGCCGAGCGTCCCAAGTTGCGGCAGAAAGCTGCCGCCCAGCACGGCGGCCACAGACGAGACGCTTCGCGCCATCAGCGCACGGCGGGACAACTTCGCAGAAATGGACATCGGCGGCTCCCTGTTTAGCGCTGAATGGAAAACTCGGGTGAGATCGCGATCAGGTGGATCGCGCCGAGCACTTTGCGGCGGTGTTCGGCGCCGTTCATCGCGCACGCCAGCAACTCGTAGAGCACCCCCTGCATTCCGCTTCCCGCGCTGCAGTTGCCGACCGTGTAGCTACCCGACATGGACCCGTAGAGCATTCGCAAGTTGAGCTCATCGAGCAACTGGGCCGAGTCCTGCGGCAGCCCGTCCACCACCGCCGGTGGCAGGTAGGCAGCCTGGGTGGGCTGGGTGAAGGCCAGCGAAAAGCTGTGGTAGCCGGACCACACCAGCTGCAACAGCGCGTTGCCAGCGGTGGCGCTGGTGGTCTCATCCAGGATCTGGAACTCCGGCGTGTAGAGGTCGGCCATGGTGACCGCACCCGGTGCCCGATAGTCGGGCTCAAAGAAGTTGAAGACCGATGCGGCACCTAACGGGCGCTGGGCAAAGTCCTCGGTCAGGGAGCCTGCGTACATGCGCAGGTCGACCAGATCCGGCGGCGGATTGGCGATGCCCATGCAGCTGCCGTCGCACACCCCCGGCTGCGCCTCAAAGGCGCGCCAGACCGCAGTGGCGCGCAGCAGGGGCTCGCGCAAATGCCCGGCATGGTCGGGCTGGCCGAATCCGGGCGCGCTTAGGTCAAAAGTGACGGCTTCCGGATCAAGCAGTATCGCCTTGACTACCGCGCCGAGGTTGCCGGCGGTGGATTGAAAGACGCTCGCCACGCGCTCCACATAGGCGGCGCTGGGATTGCTGCTGACCAGGCGCTGGATCAGCTGGCGGGAAATAAAGGGCGCTACATTGGGATGCATCGCAATGGCGTTGATGACTGCGTCGATCTCATCGTTGCAGTAGGCAAAACACTGCGCCTCCAGCGCAGATCCGTCGGGCGGCTCTGGATCACAGGCGGGACCGGCCGGCAGGACCACCTGGTTGACAGCCGGTCCCGGGTCAAGGTCGAACAACAGCTTGCTGCTCAAATCGTGAAACAGCGGAAAGCAGGCCATCGGCTGGTAGCTCTCGAATACCGCAGTCAGCCCGCTGTAGGGATTGCACAATCCGGGCGGCTGCGGACAGGGCATCGCCAAACCAGTGAACACTTCGGAGAGCTCGGTCACCACCGACTGGTCATAGGTCGGGATCGGCTGTCCGTTGCCGTCGAGCATCAGGCTGAAGTCGGAGTTGCGCCAATGCAATCCGATGGAAAACAGCTGCAGGATCTCGCGCGCGAAATTTTCGTCAGGCTTGCTTTGGCCAAAGGCCTTGCGATTGCGCCAGTGGCTCAGATAGCGGCCCATCTGCGGGCTCAGCGCAACGGCCCTGAGCAGGTCCCGGTAACTGCCAAAGGCGCCACCAGTCAGAATGTCCTGATACTCGGCCACGCCTGCCCAATCATTGGTGAGATTGTCAGGTTGGTCGGAGATGACCAGGATCTCAGATAGCGCGAAGGCGACCCGCTGACGCAGCTGATCCGGCGCAGCCAATGCGCTGTGGAGGAAGCGATTGACCCGGTAGGACTGCGCCACGCTAACCCCTTGCGCCTGCAGATTCTCCAGGTAGGGCCGAGCCAGCGTCGGCGTCAGCGCCAGCTGCTCATCAATCCATGCGTCTCTGCCAATACTGCGCAGGTGGGCAATCGAGGCCCGGTTGGGACCAAAGCTGGCCTGTGTCAGAAAGCGCGCGGCGGCAGCCTCTGAAAGGCCGGCGCCTGGCTCGAAACCATTCTCAAAAACCAGATCCTGAGCCGCCGCTCGTGGCGCTTGCAGCAATACTAGAACCAGCAGGATCAAGATCTGCCAAGGGCAGCCCAGAGGAGGCGAGACAGGTCGCCAAAATGCATGATGACTGCTTCGCCAGGCTCGCGGCATCGTACGGCTCCGTGCGGATCGATAGGTCGATATCGGTCCATACGAAAGGCGAAGCATTGGACTGCCACGACGGCTCGTCAGTGGCTGCAAGACAAGCGTCGGCTAGTTCCAGGCTAACCCAGCACCACCTCAAAGCGCGCGCCGCCCAGCTCTTCCGAGCGCCCCACCTTCAGCTCGCCCTGGTAGCTGGCGATGATGTCCTGGACGATGGACAGGCCGATGCCGTGGCCCTGCACCCGTTCGTCGCCACGGACCCCGCGCTGGAGCATCTGCTGGACCTTGTCCTCGGCGATGCCGGGGCCGTCGTCTTCGACCACGATGCGCAGGCGATTGCGCCCGGGGGCGCCGCTGCGCGGCTCCTGCTCAACCTGCAGCAGCACCCGTCGCTTGCACCACTTGAAGGCGTTGTCGAGCAGGTTGCCGAGCAGCTCCAGCAGATCGCCGCGCTCGCCGCGGAAGCTGGCGCCGTCGGCGATCTCGAACTCGCACAGCGCGCCCTTGCTGGCGTAGACCTTCTCCAGGGTGCTGGCGACGTCCTCGGCGAACTTGGCAATCGGGATCGGCGCGACAAAGGTGTGGTGGCCGCTCTTGGCCGCGCGGGCCAGCTGGTAGGCGACCAGATCATCCATCCGCTCCAGCTGCTCGGCAGTGCCGCCGCGCAGGGCGTCGGGGTCGGATTCGTTTTCGATCAGTCCACGCAGCACCGCCAGCGGGGTCTTCAGGCTGTGCGCCAGATCGCCCAGGGTGTTGCGATAGCGCTGCAGGTTCTTGCGCTCGCTCTGGATGAATTGGTTGAGACTCTCGGTCAGGCCCAGCAGCTCGCGCGGATAGCTGCCGCCCAGCTCCGGGGCATTGCCCGATCGCACCTGGGCCAGATCCTTGGCCACCCCGCGCAGCGGCGACAAGCTCCAGCGCAGACTCATTCCCAGCACCACCAGCAGCAGAATGCCCAGGCTGCCGAGCAGCAGCAGCACGGTTTCGCGGAAGGCGCCCTTTTGCGCTTCGGTGGCCGCTTCGTGTTCGGCAAAATGCAGGGTAAAGCGCGCTTCCTTGCCGCCGGGCAGGTCGAAGGCGATCCCCATGCTGAGTACGTACAAATCGCCATCGCTGCTTTCCAGCGGCCCGCGAAAGCTCAGCTCGCCCGGCGCCAGATCCTGATCGAAGGGCAGCTGCCGATCCAACCCGGAGGGCGAGTTCCAGTTGAATTCACCGCCTGCCAGCCGTGCGTAGAGACCGGAGCCGGGGCGCTCCAGGCGCGGCTCGGGCATCACTTCGGGCAGAATCACCCTACCGGTGACGCCGATATCGGTGCCGGCCAGGAAGGTATAGGAATAGCCCTGCAGACGTTCACGCAGCGCGGCCAGCGCGCTGCGTTCGAAGGCCTGATCCAGCGCAAAACCGGTCAGCCCGAGAAACCCGGCCAGCACCACGCTGGCCGCGGCCATGGTGCGCGCCGCCAGTGAAAGCGGACGCATCACCTCCGATCAGGTGGTGCGGGCGAGCGCGAAGCGATAGCCGCGCCCGCGGACGGTTTCGATCGGCTTGAGGTCGCCACTGGGATCAAGCTTCTTGCGCAGCCGACCGACGAAGACCTCGATCACGTTGGAGTCGCGGTCGAAATCCTGCTCGTAGATGTGCTCGGTGAGATCGGTCTTGGAGACCAGCTCTCCCGCGTGCAGCACCAGGTACTCGAGCACCTTGTATTCGTAGGAGGTGAGATCGACGACTTCGTCGTTGACCGATACCTGCTGCGCGGTGGTGTCCAGCTTCAGCGGTCCGCACTCCAGCACCGGCTTGCTCCAGCCCGCGCTGCGGCGCACCAGCGCATTCATCCGCGCCAGCAGTTCCTCGATGTGAAAGGGCTTGACCAGATAGTCGTCCGCGCCGCACTTGAGTCCCTCGACCTTGTCCTGCCAGCTGCCGCGCGCGGTCAGGATCAGGATCGGATAGCGGCGGCCAGCTTCGCGCAGCCCGCGGATCAGGTCGATCCCGCTGAGTTTGGGCAGACCCAGGTCGATAATCGCCACGTCGAAGGGCACTTCCTTGGCCAGATAAAGCCCTTCCAGGCCGTCGGAAGCGGTGTCCACCGCAAAGCCCTCCCGCTGTAGCCGGGCGGCCAGGGTCGCGCGCAACGGGGCTTCATCTTCGACTAGCAGTACTCGCATCGTGCTCTCCTTGCCCTACTCAAGCGGGAATCTGGAAAACCTGAATTCGACCTTCGGGGGTGAGCACCTTGATCCGATAGATCACCTGACGGCCGACCCGGATGGTCTCGGCCGAGAGGATGGTGCCGCCGGTTTGCGCCTCTACCTCGGCAACCGCCTCCTGCAGCGTGCGGGCCAGGGCAGCATTGCTCATAGCGCCCAGCGATAGCCCCAAACACAGAGCCAACAGCCAGCTTCGGCCTGCCTTGCGAGTTTGCGACCAGATCGTCTTCACCGTTTTCCTTGCTGCGCTTTGTGCGCAATGTAAAGGGATGGCGGACAAGTTCCAAGGGATTGCTGTGCCGCTGCGGCTCCACCCTTATGCCATTCGCGTCTGGCGGAGCGTGGCTCGCTGACCCTGGAACTGTCGCGCCCTCCCACGACCCCTACATTGGGGGTCGATGCTTGAAGCCAGCCTGAACACGAAACTGAATATTGAAAATGAAACCAATTGTTCAGTTTAAGAGATGGCGATCAGCTGGGCCCGCAAGGCGGCGTAGTCGGCGGGCAATGGATCGGCGTGACTGGGCTTGGCCAGCAGCGCCGCCAGCGCTGGGGGTGGAGGGACGCCGTGTTCCAGCAATGGTTCGACCACGGTCTCGAATTTGGCCGGATGCGCGGTGGCCGCAATCAGCCAGCGATGGCCATCGCCGCGTTCGCGTTTGCGCGCAAGCAGCTCCAGCGCGCAGGCGGTGTGCGGACAGGCGACGTAGCCGAAGTCCTGGTAGCAGCGGACGATGCGCTGGCGAATCTGCTGGTCATCAACCGCTTCGGCTTCGATCCCGGCGCTGAATAAAGAATCACCCGGATAGAGCCAGGCGAGTCGCTCGTAGTTGCTGGGATCGCCGACGTCCATTGCATTGGCCAGGGTGGCCACGCTGGGACGCCCCTGGTAGCGCTGCTGCGCAAACAGATCGGGCAGTACCCGGTTGGCGTTGCTGGCGAGCACGATGCGATCGATTGGCCCGCCGCAGGCACGCACCAGCATTGCCGCCAGCGCGTTGCCCAGATTGCCGGTGGGGATAATCAGGTTGCAGTCTGCGCCGGTCTCCGCGCTGTGCGCCGCGCAGGCATGGGCGTAATAGGTCGCCTGCGGCAGCAGTCGGCCCAGGCTGATGCTATTGGCCGAAGTGATCGAGCACCGCTCGCGCAAGGCCTCGTCGCGAAAAGCCTGCTTGACCATGCGCTGGCAGTCATCAAAGCTGCCGTCCACCCGGTAACAGTGCACGTTGTCGCCGAAGGCACCGAGTTGATGGGCCTGGCGCGCGCTGACTCGACCATCGGGATAGAGAATCAGGACGCGGAAGCCTGGCAGCCGATGAAAGGCCCCGGCCACTGCCGCACCGGTGTCGCCTGAGGTGGCGACCAGAATCGTCCGAGTGGGTTCGTCCGGCGCGCGCAGCGCAGCCAGGCAGGCGGCCAAAAAGCGGGCGCCGAAATCCTTGAAGGCGGCGGTGGGACCGTGGAACAGCTCCAGCACCTGATCGCCCTGGTCACCGATGTTCACCCGCGGCAGCGGCAGATCCAGGGCCTGCGCGCACAGCTGCGGCAGCGCTGAAGCCAGTGTCGAATCAGCGAAGAAGGGACGCAGCCAGTGCTCGGCCACCGCCGGCAGTCCCAGTGCGGGATCGATCGCAGCGATGTTGGGTAATTCGGCGGGTACGTAGAGCCCGCCATCGTCGGCCAATCCGGCGGCCAGCGCGGCGCCCAGCTCAATGCCGGGTTGCTCAGCGGCGGCGCGGGTGGAGCGGTAGCGCATGTTCAAAGCACTCCGGCGCCGGCCGCAGCCACCGGGCTGACCAGCAGGTCGGCCTTCAGCCCCGCGGCCTCAAAGGCCTGACGCATGGCCACCCCGGCCGATTGCGCGTGCAGCCGATTGCTGAACCAGGCGAACACGCTGGGTCCACCGCCGCTGATGCTGGCGCCCAGCGCTCCGCGCTCCAGCGCAGCGGCCTTGACCTTGGCAAAACCAGGGATCATCACCGCGCGCCGTGGCTCGACCAGCACGTCACTCAGGCTCTGCCCGATCAGCGCCATGTCATTGCGATACAGGCCGGCCAATACCCCGGCGAGATTGCCGGTCTGGGCCACGATCTTGCTCAGTCCATAGGGCGCGCGCAGGCGCTTGCGCGCCTCGCGGGTTTCCACCACCAGATGTGGATGGACCACCGCGCAATAAAGCTCGTCGGGCACCGGGATCTGAATCAAACGCTCGCCGCAGACCAGCACCAGTCCGCCCAGCAGCTGCGGCGCGATATTGTCGCCGTGCGCACTGCCGCTGGCGGCGACTTCGCCGGCCAGGGCAAACGGGTAGAGTTCGCTGAGTTCCAGCGGCTGATCCAGCAGGGCGTTGGCGGCGACCACCGCGGCCACCGCCGAAGCGGCCGAGCCGCCCAGCCCGGAGCCCAGAGGAATGCCCTTCTCCAGCGCGATCTCGAAGCCGTTTTCCAGTCCCAGCGCCTCGCGCATGGCGCTCACCGCGCGCGCGGCGGTGTTGTTCTGACTGTCCCGCGGCAACTCGGTAACCAGTCCGCTGATCGCACTGATCCGCACCACCGGTTCGGCGATGGCTTCCACCATGACCCGATCGCCGACCCCCTCGACCGCATGGCCGAGAATGTCGAAGCCGACGCCGACATTGCCGACCGAGCCCGGCGCCTGGGCCTGGGCAAAGCCGCCAACCTGCGCCCGATGGGCGCGCTTGCCGCGGGCAGCACTCACACGTGGGCTCCGAGCGCGCCGGCGACCCGCAGCAGATCGGCGAGAACGCCGGCGGCGGTGACCTCGGGTCCGGCGCCCGGGCCCTGCACGACCAGCGGGTTTTCGCGATAGCGGTCGGTGGTGTATTGCACGATATTGTCGGTCAGTCGGATGTGGGCGAAGGCGTGGTCGTCACCCAGACTGGCCAGCCCCACCGCAGCGGTGCCGGCGCCCAGGTCCAGCCGTGCGACGTAGCGCAAAACTTTGCCCGCCGACCGGGCCTGATGCAAGCGCTCGCTCATCTGATCGTCAAAGGCGCTGAGTCCGGCAACGAAGCCGTCGGGATCGGTGTCGCGCAGGCTTTCCGGCACCAGACTTTCCACCGCAACCTGCTCCAGCTCCAGATCCATCTGCAGCTCGCGGGCCAGAATCACCAGCTTGCGGGCGACGTCCAGTCCGGACAGATCGTCGCGCGGATCGGGTTCGGTGTAGCCGGCGGCGCGGGCCTCGGCGACCAGCTGTGAGAATGGCGTGCTGCCGTCGAAGCGGTTGAACAGCCAGGCCAGAGTGCCGGAGAAGATCCCCTCGATCGCGAGTACCTGATCACCGGTGTCGATCAGATCGCGCAGGGTCTGAATCACCGGCAGACCGGCGCCGACGGTGGCCTCGTAGCGCCAGCGTACTGCGCCACCGCGGGCCGCGTTCTGAACCTGACGATAGCGCGCCAGCGGTCCGCCGCCGGCCTGCTTGTTGGGGGTAACCACGTGGATTCCCCGCCGCATCCAGTCGGCATAGTGGTCTGCGACCGCGGAAGCCGCGCTGCAGTCCAGGATCAGTGCGTGGGGCAGATGCTGAACCTGCACCCAGTCGCTGAAGCGGGCCATGTCCAGCGGCTCCGCCTCGGCCTGAAACTGCGCCAGATGGTCATCCACCGCGGCCTTGCCATCGGTCAGCAGCATTTTTCGGGAGCTGGCGATCGCCCGCAGGCGCAGGTCGATGTTGTGCTGCGCCAGCAGCCGCGGACGGACCGCCTCGATCTGCTGCAGCAGGGCGCGACCGACGTTGCCCGGCCCGATCAACCCGATCGACAGGGTGTGCGCCGAGAGGTAGAAGCCGGCGTGCACCGCGCGCAGCGCGCGCACCGCATCGGCGGCGGCGATCGCCACCGAGATATTGCGTTCGGAAGCGCCCTGGGCAATTGCGCGGATGTTGACCTTCGCTCGACCCAGCGAGTCGAACAGCTGCGCCGCGATGCCGGGACGACCGGCCATGCCGTCGCCGACCACCGCCAGCACCGTGGTGTCGTCCTGACGATGAACCCGCTGGATCCGCTGATCGGCCAGTTCGCGTTCGAAGGCCTGCTCGAGCACCCTTTGCGCGCGCTGCGCTTCGGCCAGCCGCACCACGAAACAGATCGAGTGCTCGGAGGAGCCCTGCGAGATCATCACCACCGATACGCCGGCAGCGCGCAGCGCGCCGAACACCCGCTCGGCGGTACCGGGCACGCCAATCATCCCTGCGCCCTCGATGGTGATCAGGGAGAGCTGGTCAATGGTGGAGAGGCCCTTGACCGGCGGCTCGGCGCCGCTGCGCGCCTCGATCCGGGTCCCGCCGTGCGCCACATTGAAGGTATTGCGGATCACCAGCGGAATCCCGCGCTCGGTCGCCGGCGCCATGGTTTGCGGATGAATCACCTTGGCCCCGAAATAGGCCAGCTCGAAGGCTTCCTCGTAGGACAGCTCGGGCAGCGCGAAGGCGTCGGGGACCAGTCGCGGATCGGCGCTGAGTACCCCGTCCACATCGGTCCAGATGTGGATCTCGTCGGCGTCGAACAACGCGCCCATGATGGAGGCGGAATAGTCGCTGCCGTTGCGCCCCAGGGTGGTGGGATGGCCGCCGCCGTCACGCGCCACGAAGCCGGTAACCACTACCGGGAATCCGGGATGGGCCTGGCGCCACTGCGCCAGCCGCTGCTCGGTGGCCGGCCAATCCACCGCGACGTAGGTCTCGGCCTGTTCGACCACCAGCACTTCGCGCGCATCGAGCATCTGTGCCGGGCGGCCCTGATCCTGCAGCACCAGCGTCAGCAGGGTGGCGGAGAGTACCTCGCCGAGCCCGGAGAGCAGGCTCATGACCGCCTCCGGCGCCAGCCCCAGCAGCTCAATGCCGCGCAGCAGATTGGCCGCGACCGCCAGGATCGGCTCCAGCCGGGCCTCGGCGCGGTCGTCGCCGAGCAGCGCTCGGGCGGTCTCGAAGTGGCGCTGGCGCAGTTGCTCCAACCGCTGCGGCCATTCGCTCGAACGCTCCGCCGCCGCTGCGCCCAGCGCCAGCAGTTCATCGGTCACCCGCTGCAGCGCGGAGACCACGATCACCTGCTGCTCGTCGTTACGTGCTGCGAGCAGCGCGGCCACGTGGGCAATCCGCTGCGCGTCCGCCAGCGACGATCCCCCGAATTTGTGTGCGATCACCTTCACCAAACTCTCCATCCATAGGCAGCGATACGAGCACAGCCGGCCCGCCATTCGCCTCATCGCTGCACTGCAGCAATCACCGAGGGCGTGAAGATGACGAAAGACGGCGGCAAACGCAACGTTGACGATATGTTTTCGAATCGAAAACGATGATCCTCAATGCTGCGCTGCAGCTTGCACTCATTCAGCAATCATTTATGTTTTCAGGCCTGTTCGAATTCAGGCCGGCCACCCGGTCAACCGGATGGAAGGGGAGGGGAAACCCGCCGCGATGCAGTGTCGTCGCGGCGGGTTTATTTTTATCCCGGTCTGCGCTTCAGCCGACCGACAGTTCCGGATCGTACAGCTCGACCCGATTACGCCCCGCGGACTTGGCCCGGTAGAGCGCCTGATCCGCGCGCGCGACCAGATGTTTGGGATCGCCGCCGTTGGGGATCGCACTGGCGACCCCGATCGAAACCGTGGTGCCCAGCGCCGCCGCTTCCACTGCGTGGCGCATCGCCTCGGCCACCTGGGCGGCGGTATTCAGATCGGCGCCAGGCATGATCGCGACGAACTCTTCACCGCCATAGCGTGCCAGCAGGTCCTCCGAGCGGCGCAATTGGCCATCCAGAATCGGCATCAGCGATTTCAGATACTGATCGCCGGCAAGGTGACCCTGGCTGTCGTTGAAGCGCTTGAAGTGATCGACGTCGATGGCCAGCAGCGCCAGCGGCCGGCCGCGATTGCGGCAATCGCGCCAGACGTCATCGAGATACTGATCGAGACGGCGTCGGTTGGCTACCCCGGTGAGCCCATCGACATGGGCGATCATCTGCAGGCGCTGGTTGGCCGCGGCCAGATCGCGGGTGCGCTCGGCCACCGTGGTCTCCAGCTGACGCTTCTCCTCGGCCAGTCGACGGGTACGGCTGCGGGTATAGCGCCGTATCGATCCCAGCAGCAGGATCAGCGCCGCGAGGGTCGCCAGACTGATTGCCCACCAGCTGCGATACCAGGGCGCGAGAATGATCAGCGTATAGGGCTGAGTCTGGCTGATCTGTCCGGCCCCGTCGCGCGCCTGGATTTCGAGCGTGTAGGTGCCCGGTGACATCCGCGAGTAGAGATAGCCGCGAGAAGTGCGCCAGGCGGAAAAATCCTCTTCGTAACCCAGCAGGCGGCCGCGATAGGCGCGACCGCTTTGATAGGCCAGATCCGGCAGGGCGAACTGGAAGTTGATGCCGTAGGTGCCGTAGGGAATCTCTACCGGCTGCGGCGGATGCAGCGGCAGCATCTGTTCGCTCCCGTCGTTCCAGTTCAATGCCACTGATCGCAGATGGACCTGCGGTTGATAGCGCTCGCCGGGTTGCCCGCCGCTGTACATCAGCACTGACAGATTGGCGACCAGCATCGCGCTGCCGTTTTCACGCAGGACCAGGCTGGAGATCGCCCCCTGACGCAGTTGGTCAACCGGTTCCAGCCGCCAGCCGCTGTCGGGTCTGAAGCGAAACACGCGATAGCTGCTGTAGGCCCACAGGGTGCCCTGGGCATCGCCGGCAATGATCAGCAATTCCCCATCCTCGCGCAGCTGGTCCAGACCATCCAGCGATTCGCGCACGAAGCGCTCGCCGGTCCAGCGAAACAGGCCCCGTCGAGTGCTGACTATCAGGCGACCGTCGCTGATCTCGGCAATGCTGGTGGCGGCAACTTCGCCGACATCCAGGCCCTGCTCCGGCCCGAAGCGGGTCTGTTCAACGATGACTCCGCCGCGATCCAGTCGAGCTCGCCAAAGTCCGTGTCTATAGCTGGCAAACCACAGTTCGTTTGCCGACACCTCGTGCACGTCACCGACCAGAAATTCGGATTTCTGCTCCGGCGGCGGCGAAATCAGCAGCTCTTCACCGCGCTGATCGAGGTAGCGCAGACCGTTCTCGGTGGCGATATAGATCCGCTTGGGAATGAAGCGCGAGGGATAGAAGCCGCGTGGATACATCAGCTCGGCACTGACCTCGCGGGTCTGCTCGTTCTCCACCAGCAGCAGTTTGTGCGCCTCGGCGATCAGCGCGCGCTGCTCACTGAGCTCATGCATCGCGACCACCAGTCCATCCACCCAGGGCACCGCCTCGATTTTCGGCGTGCTGTCGTCTTGCGCGATCAGCTGCAGGATCCCGGCGCTGGACAGAACGTAGTCGATACCGCGCCAGCGCCCCATGTCCAACAGGTTGCCGCTGAGTCCGTGCTCAACGCCAACCACGCTCCATTCACTGGGCCAGGCGACCCGGAAGATGGCTTCATCGGCGCAGGCCAGGAAGCCGCCACCGTTCGCTGGTGCGATGCCGCAGAGGAATCCGGAGTCCAGGGAAAACCGCCGAACTGCGGTGCGCTGCGGGTTGACCACGTGTACCTGACCGTCGCCAGCGCCGAGAATGATGGTGCCGTCGGCGAGCGACATCGCGGCTTCGAAGTTGCTGGAATCGGGCAGATTGACCGGCATCTGCACCGGGCTCACCTGATCGCCGTCGATCCGCATCCATGCACCGTCGATGCCCAGCGTCAGCAGTGAACCATCGGGCATCGGCAGCAACTGGTAGATCAGCGTGGTGAGCTGGGCAGTAGAGGGTATCGGCACCCATTCCTCGCCCAACCTGCGGCGGAAACCCTCACCGCGAAACTGACCGATGGTTTGCCCCTGGGTATGGGCGAAGTCGCCGAATCGGCCCTCGTGCTGCCAGTAGCCGATCGCCTCAGTCTCGGGGTCCCAGAAGAACAAGTCGCGCAGGGCGCCGAAGTAGACCCCTTCCGGCGTGAGCACCACCCGCCAGACGGTGCTGAATTCGCGACCGTCCAGCAGTGCCTCGAATCGATGGGTGAGGTCGACCACCTGGGAGCGGCCGGTCGGATCTCGCTGCAGATAGCCGAAGGCGTTGAAACCGCCCACGTAGACCCGGTCATTGGCATCAATCGCCAGCGAGCGCGCGGTGTCCTGATTGGGCATCGTGATCAGCTGCCAACGCTCTCCGTCGAACTCCAGCACGCCAGAGCCGTTGGCCACATAAACAATCCCGGTGCTGTCCTGGGCCACCGCAAAATTCTGCGGGTTGCCGGTGTTGGCACCAAACCGGACCGCCGGGGGATTGCCCACCGGTGTCAGTGCCGCGCAGGCCGCGCTGCCGCCCACCAGCAGGCTCAAGCCCGCTAGCCAGCAAAGCGCGCACCTCCAATTTGCTGTCGCCATCATCAATACCCCTGCGCTGCCGAGCATAGCGCGGAGCTCTGGCGAACAAATGTGAATCTTTGGGAGCGCCACGCGGATCGGCAGGCGGGGTGCAGATCAATCAGCGACCAACCCCAGTGCCATCAGTCCTGCTTTCAATTCCCGGCTTCGGCCATACTGTGAAGCAGTAGCCCAGCAGCGGAGAATGCAGTGGCGGAAACCTATTTTGTGGCGCGCGATGAGCAGCAGATCGGCCCCTTCACCGCCGAAGAGTTGCTCCGTGCGATTCGCGAAGAGCGCTACCAGCCAGACGACCTGCTGTGGCAGGACAGCTTCGGCGACTGGCGCCCGCTGGGACAGGTCAGTCCGTTCAAGGAGCAGTTTGGCAACCCCGATCCGGTCGAGCTGAACCCAAAGCGCGAACAGCCCAAGCCGCCGCCGGCACCGACCGCGCCGGCGGTCACCCAGCTTCCACCCACCGGCCCATCGCGCGAGGGTGAGTTGATCCGTCCCGGCGACAGCGGCAACGCGCTCACCCAGCGTCGACCCTTCGTCCGCTATGCCGCGCGAATGATCGACATGGGATTGTTCTTCTTCATCGTGATACCGGTTGCCCGAGAGCTGGGACTGCCGATGTCGAGCAATGCCACGGTGCTGCTGCAGCTATTGGCGCTGGCCCTGCTGGTGCCGGTGGAAGCGCTGGTGCTGGCGCGCTTCGGCACCACTCCGGGCAAGGCCTTCATGCGCATGCAGGTGGTGCGTGACGATGGCCAGCGCCTGGACCTGGCGACCGCGATGAGCCGATCGACCAAGGTCTGGCTGCTCGGCTGGGGCCTCGGCCTGCCGCTGATCTCCCTGGTCACCCTGATCATCTCCTTCGCCAAGCTGACCGGCGAAGGCAAGACCGCCTGGGATAGCCAGTGCGGCACCCGGGTGCTGCATCAGCCGATTGGCTTTGGCCGCGGGCTGCTGGCGGTAGTGCTGATCTTCTTCCTGATGGGCAGTTCGCTGGGCGGGATGGTCGAACAGGCCTCACGCTTCGGCGGCTGATCGTCGCGCCCGGTGCGGTGACCACGCCGGTACTGCTGCTGCACGGCCTGTGGATGGGCCGGCCGGCAATGCTGTATTTGCGTCGGCGCTTGCGCGATGCCGGCTTTGCGCCGCTGATCCACGGCTATCCCACCATCGTCGGCGATCCGCAGCGGGTGATTGATGAGCTGATTGGACGCTGGCGCGGACTGGCGCCTGGCCCGGTACACGCGATCGGGCACAGCCTGGGCGGGCTCACCCTGCTGGCGGCGCTGGCGCAGGACGCAGACCTGCCGCCGGGGCGGATCCTCTGTCTGGGCAGTCCGCTGGCCGGCAGCTCGGTCGCGCGCCGGCTGGCGCGCAGCGGCTGGACCCGCTGGGCGGTCGGTCAGGCAGCAGC
>JAGRJL010000522.1 GCA_020442775.1 Lysobacterales bacterium
GCCGCGCGCAAGATGCTGGTCGAGTGTGCGCAGGATCTGGGAGTGGATGCCAGCAGCATCGAGCTGGGCGGAATGATCGAAGTGCCGGCGGCTGCGCTGATGGTCGAACACTTCTTGAAGCATTTGGATTTTCTGTCCATCGGAACCAACGATCTGGTGCAGTACACCCTCGCCATAGACCGCACCAATCAGGCGCTGGGCAGCTTGCAGGATCCGCTGCATCCAGCGGTGCTGCAGTTGATCGCCCGAGTGTTGGCCGCTGGGGAGAGCTGCGGCAAGGCAGTGAGCCTGTGCGGCGAGATGGCCGGTGAGCCGCGCTATACCGGTCTGCTGCTGGCCCTGGGTCTGCGCGACTTCAGCATGCACCCGCGGGTGTTGCTGGAGGTCAAGGAAGTGCTGCGCAGCGCTGATCTGCACACGCTGGCGGACTTCAGGCAGGCCCTGCTGCAGGCAGAGGAAGCCGAGCAGCTGGAGGCCTTGCTGCCGCTGAGTTGACCCGAGCTTCTCTGCTGCTCCGATTCGATCAGTCAGTCTATGCGCCAACCGCGCTGGTGCTGATGCAGAAATCGCAGGCATGCGTCTGCTTCCAGTGGCTCACTGACCAGGAAGCCCTGTATCTCATCACAGGACTCGCTTTCCAGATAGCGCAGCTGATCGATGCTGTCGACGCCCTCAGCGGTCACGGTCAAGCCCATCGAATGGGCCATCAAAATCATTGTTGAGGCCAGCACCCCGCCGTCTCCGGGGCCATCAATGGCGTGGACGAAGGATTGATCGATCTTCAAACGGTCGATGCTCAGCCGCTGCAGATAGCTCAGTGACGAGTAGCCGGTGCCAAAGTCGTCGATGCACACGCGAACGCCGGCCTTGCGCAAGTCGCTGGCGAGTACGCCGCTCTGGATCGGATCGTTCATCAGCACGCTTTCGGTGATCTCCAGCTCCAGCAGTTCCGGCGGCACCCCATGGCCCTGCAGCACCGAGTAGACCAGGCCGGAAAAGTCTCCGCGGGGCGTCTGTGCCGCGGAGACATTGACCGCGACGTGCAGGTGCGCGAGCGCTGGATCTTGGCGCCAGCGCGCCAGATGCTCGATGGCGCTGCGCAGGACCCATTCCCCAATCGCCAGGATCATTCCGGTCTCTTCGGCGATTGGAATGAACTCGGCTGGTCCGATGTCGCCCAGTTCGGTGCTGTTCCAGCGCAGCAGCGCTTCGACCCCGACCACCTTGCGGCTGGCCAGATCGACCTTCGGCTGAAACACCAGTCTGAACTCGTCGCGGTCCAGCGCGCGGCGCAGGCCTGCCTCGATCCGGGTGCGCTGAATCGAGCCCGAGGCCAGCTCGGCAGAATAGATCTGCGAGATATTGCGCCCGCGACGCTTGGCTTGATACATCGCGGCGTCGGCATTCTTCAGCAACTCGTCCACGCTCCGGCCGTGGTCGGGGTAAAGCGCAATCCCGATCGACGGCGAAATGGTGATTTCCTGGTCGCGCAGGTTCAGCGGCGCCGCAAAAGCGTCGATCAGACAGTCGGCGGCATGCTGCGCCTGCTCAAGGTCATAGAGTTCGGGAATGAAGACGGTGAACTCGTCGCCGCCCAGTCGGGCAGTGCGCTCCTTGTCGCCGGTAACGCTGGCAATCCGGTTGGCGACCTGCTTGAGCAGTTCGTCGCCGGCAGCATGTCCCAACGAATCGTTGATGTGCTTGAAGCGATCCAGGTCGATGAACAACAGTGCCAGCCTGAGCTCGCTGCGGCGGGCGCGGGCCAGCGCGTGATGCAGGCGGCTGACCAGCAGCGTTCGATTGGGCAGGCCGGTGAGGACGTCGTAGCTGGCCAGATAGCGCAGCGTCTGTTCGGCCCGCTTGCGTTCGGTGATGTCCTCCAGAACCGCCAGAAAATGGGATCGCGCGCCGTCGCGGTCCTTGACTTCGCGGATCTCGATGGAGGCCAGAAAGTCGCGCCCGTTCTTCTGGCGCTGCCACAGCTCACCGCGCCACTCACCGCTTTGCTGCATCCGTTCGCGCATGCTGGCGAAGGTCTGGGCGCTGGTCTTGCTGGAATTGAGCAGACTGGCATCCTGACCGATCACTTCGTCGGCAGCGTAGCCGGTAATTCGGGTGAAGGCGGGATTGACGTAGCTAAAGTGCAGATCCGGCGTGGTGACGGTCACGGCCTCGCTCATCAGGCGGATGATCTCCACCGAGATGCGCCGCTCCTCCTCGC
>JAGRJL010000037.1:0-18613 GCA_020442775.1 Lysobacterales bacterium
AAGGTTCATGAACAATCCGGGCTAGTGTGCTGCTGGGTCTCGACCCACCCAAATCTCGCTCCCGCAGGCGGCTGGGGAAGGATCGCTGGCATAAGCGCGCCGGCAATACGACCTAATCTCGAATGAGCTGACCGGCCTGGAGAGCGTGAAAGCGCTTTTGGCCGCGCTTCCCCAAAAAAAACAGGCCGCCCTTTTTGGGGCGGCCTGTTGGTTCTCATTCAGGCGCGATGGTCGCGCCTGATGGCGTTGCCTTAGACGCGGCGGATAACCACCACGCCCACGCCGGCCAGCAGCAGGCCGATCAGCAGCAGGCCCAGAGTACCCAGGGTCGGCACCTGAACCGCCAGGAAGCCAACCACGATCTGAGTGGAGTTATTCACCAGATTCGGGTCCGGGGTTGCCGAAGTAACGTCGGCGGTCACGATGATGTCGCCCGGGGCCACTACCGCAACGGTGATGTCGCAGCTGCTGGAAGCGCCGACCGCCAGGATCGGAACCGACCAGGAGACGATGTTGCCCGCCACGGTGGCGCCGCAGGTGCTGGACACGAAGCTCACCTTGGACGGCAGCACCATCGAGAACAGCACGCCAGTGGCGTCGCTCGGACCCGCGTTGGTACCGACGACGGTGTAGGTGTACTGCTGACCAACACCGATGTTATTCGGCGCATCGCTGGAGATGGCGATCGACAGATCGGCCAGCATCGCTCCAGCCAGTGCCACCGTGCCGGCATTGTTGGCCGGGTTCGGATCGTTGGTGGTGCTGGTAATGGTCGCGGTGTTGCTGATCGCACCGACGGTGGCGACCTGCACGTTGATGCTGCAGTTCGCCGAGGCGCCGTTCGCCAGGTTGCCGATGTTCCAGGTCACGGTGCCGGCCGAGAAGGTCGCGCCGCAGGTGTTGGATACATAGGTGACCTGACCCGGCAGGGTGTCGGTCACAACCACGCCAGTGGCGTCGCCAGGACCGGCGTTGCTGGCAGTCAGCATGTAGTTGAAGGTGTCACCCAGCAGCAGGGTGGCGCCCGCGTCACTGGTCTTGGTGACCGACACGTCGGCGTTGCTCGGGCAAACGTTGCAGGTGCCGCTGGCGGCCGGGGTGATGATCAGTTCCCAGTCGTTGACCATGCCAGTGTCACCAGCAGCATTGTCGCTCACCGTCAGGGTCCACACGCCATTGGCGTCTTCGCCGTTGAAGGCCGACAGCGGGGACGTCGGTCCGGCCATGGTGACCGGCCACAGACCACCGGCAGCATCACAGATGCTTTCCGGATCCGGTTGACCGTCAGCGAAGTTGGCGACAACGTCGTTATCGCTGCAGCCGAAGGTCGAGGCCGGCACGCCGGGCTGATCGAGCAAGGTCACGGTGGTGCCCATCGGGCTGGTCAGGGTGAAGATCAGGTCGCCAACCCAGGTGTGGGTGGTGTTCAGGTTGACACTGACTGCAGTGATCGCCGAGGGGACGCCGGCGACGGTCGCAGTGCTGGTGGCACCGGCCGGCATGTTGTCCGGGATCGCCAGCGGCAGGCTGTTGTAAACGAACATCGCCGAGGAACCGACCGTGCGGGTCAGCGGGAAGCTGAAGTTGCCCTCGGTGCTGGTCAGCGAGAAGGTCAGGTCGAACATGCTGTTGCAGGCGACGGTCTCGTCCAGACGAATGCTGAAGTTGGCCGAAGCGCTGCCACCGTCGGCGATGTTGCCGTACATCCCCATGCCGGTGACGATGTTGATACCCGCCGTGCCGCTGGTCAGGGTACCCGTGACGTTGGTGAAGGCGCCGTTGTTGGCCATCACCGGGATCGCGAAGTTCACAGTTTCGCCGGGCTCAATGATCGAGTTGACGTTACCCGGGATGGCCGCGCAAACGTCCATCTCGGTGATCGCACCGAGTGACAGCGCGGGCGCTCCCTGGATTACTTCCAGCGAGTCAATCCCGATGAAGTCGGAGTTGGCACCGCTCGGACCGCCGTTGGTGACGAAGTAGCGGAACGCGAAGCGACCCATCGCCGGCGCGCCGGGGAGCGAATTGATAACGGTTTGGGTCCAGTCAACCGTGGAGGTCGGGTTGATGTCCGCCAGCATCACGGTGAAGTCGGCGGTGCTGGAACCGGTGTTGTTCGGGTTCATCCACACCTGAATCCGATCCGGGAAGGTGCTTCCGGTCGGCGAGCGGCTCCAGAAGGAGATCTCGGTGATGGTATTCAGGGGAAGGACGGGGCTGATCAGCCAGTTGCTGATTGTGCCGGTACCGGCAGTGTTGTTGAAATTGGCGCCGATGTAGGAGTCGGCGGCGCCAGCCTGCGCGTTGAACACGGCAGTATTGCCCTGGAACCAGTTAGTGGTGCCGATCGGCATCGACTCGTTGGTCAGGACCCAACCTGCGCCGGCCAACGTGGTGATGTCCGCGAAGTCTTCCGACAGGATCGACGTGCCTCGTGGGTTGAAGACGGGCTTGCCAGGCGGACTTGCTTCCGGACCGACCGCGGTGCGGGATCCATTGTCCTGGGCAAGCGCCACATTGGCGCTAAGCGTGAGCGCAGCTGCAGCAGCTATCGCGGATAACCATGTTCTCATTTCATTCACCCCGTTTATCGGTCTATCTAGCTTTTGTGTTCGAGCGCGTTGGTCTGGCGGACAGGCGTCGGCGATGCTTCCGATGCCTCCCATTTTCAGCATCTTGACCGGGCTTTTTCGCCCAGTCCGGCCATCAGCTTCGACGGTTGGGCGCTGTGCGCGTCTTACAAATCCCGCTCTCCGGCGACGACTGTCGGGGAGTTTTCGCGCGATTTGTCCGGGCGCACGCCCACGCCATCCACCTTCGGCTTCGCGTAATTTACCGGGACGAGCAACATAACTCAATGCTGAATCGCTGATTTCCAGGCACGTAACGACCAATGATTCGCAAAAAACCGGGGTTGCAGAGCAGCGGGTCCCGGTCATTTCCAGATCTCTCGTCGATGCCCTGGCCCGAGGGATCGAGCGGAATGGTCCACCGGCAACCGGCGCTTGCGCGGTCACCCGCCCGACGAAGCAGCGTACTTGTCACTCGGGCAACTTCACCGCCGGCATCTGACCTAGCACCCAGCGCGCGCGCTCAATGCTGTAGGGACCCGGCCGATCGGGACGCCGAGTGAGCGGCGACGGCAGGGTCACCGCCATCTGCGCGGCCTGCTGCGCGCTCAGCCTGCTCGCTGGAATGCCGAAGTAATGAAGACTGGCGGCACAGCCGCCGAACAACCGGGGCCCCCACTCGGCGACGTTGAGGTGGACCTCGAGGATGCGTTTCTTGCTCCAGAAGAGTTCGATCAGGGCCGTGAACCAAAACTCGAGGCCCTTTCGAATCCAGCTGCGATGGGTGGTCAGAAACACGTTCTTGGCAACCTGCTGGCTGATGGTGCTGGCCCCGCGCAGGCCTCCGCCGTCCTGGGCCTGCTCAAGCGCCTTCTCGATCTCGGTGAAATCAAAGCCATGGTGCGCAACAAAGCGCTGGTCTTCAGATGCCAGCACCGCCCGCGGCAATTGCGCTCCCAGCTGGTCCAGGCTGCACCATTGACGCGTGAGACCCGTTGCCTGCCCCTGTGCAGCCGCTTCGAGCTTGCGCTGAAGCATCACCCCGGTCAGCGGTGGATTCACCCAGCGCAAGCAGATCACGCAGAGCACGCTGAACACGATGACACTGATGCCCAGTTTGAGCAACCAGCCAAGCACGCGCCGCCAGCGTGAGCTCGGCGCGGCGATCGGATTCTTTGCCTTGCCCTTGCGTCCCATCGGCGAGTTCATGGCTGACCAATTCCCACAGGATCTCACGGATTCGGGCGTCGGGCCTTGGCGCGGCGCTCCACTTGCCGCGCTCGCTGGTGAACACAGTATCCTTCTGCGCAAGCGACCCATCCCAGTTCGGCAAGCGCCCATGACCAGCAGCGATCAACTCGTCCACCTGCATTTCCCCAAACTCGGGGTCAAGGGTGCCTATGTCCAGCTCGACCAGAGCCTGGGCGACTTGCCTGCTTATGCCGGTTATCCCATCGGCGCGCAGGCGCTGCTCGGTCAGGCGCTGGCAGCGGCGGCCTTGCTGCACGCCAACGTCAAGGGCAGATCACGAATCAGCGTGCAGCTGCAGAGTCGGTCGGCATTGCGATTGCTCTACGGCGAGTGCAGCGAGGAGGGTGGCCTGCGCGGTCTGGCACAGTTGACCGAAGGCAGTGACGCGCCGGCATTGGACCAGCTGGGCGCGAGTGCGGTGCTGGCAATCACCCTGGAAAGCCGCTCCGAACAAAATCGCAGCGGCACTCGCTATCAGGGACTGGTACCGATCACCAGTGCTCGACTGGACCAGGCGCTGGAACACTATTTCGCCACTTCCGAACAGTTGCCCACCGTTCTGGTGCTGGCGGCCGATGGCAGCCGCGCCCGCGGCCTGTTGCTTCAGAAAATGCCCCTGGACGAGCACCCGGACGCTGCCCTGCTTGATCCCGATGGCTGGAACCGGACCTCAATGCTGATCGGTACCCTGGGTCCGAATGAGTTGCTCGAGGCCGATCGCGGGACCATTTTGCGCCGACTGTTTCACGAGGAAACCCTTCAGCTGGTTGACGGGCTGCAGCTACGTTTTGCCTGCACCTGCAGTCGCGAACGGGTAGAAAGCATGTTTCGCAGCCTGGGGCGGGAGGAAGCCATGGCTGCGCTGGCGGAGAGCGGGCTGGCAAGCGTGCGCTGCGAATTCTGTGATCGCGATTATCGCTTCGACCGGATTGACCTGGAGGCGGTTTTCCATCCACTGACCCAGCCAGGCAGTACCGTCACTCAATAGGCGGTGCCTGATCCGGGAGAGCATCCCAAGACTCCCGCTAGAGCCCCTCCAGCAACATGACGTCGATATCGCCGTTCAGTTCGGCGGTGGTGTAGATGGTCGACTGGGACTCGATGCTGACTCCCAGCAGGGCCAGGTCGATGGGAGAGGATTTGTCGGTGTTGATTGTGCGGATCTCGGCGCTGCCGCCGGGCTCCACCAGCAGATCCCAGCGGTGTACACCCCATGTCTGCTCACCCTTGCCGGCGACTCGCTTGAGCGCGTAAACCCCGTCAGCCCGGACCACCCAGGCGTCACGGTTGGCGTAACCGATCGACAACTCCAGTGCGGTGATGCTGCGATCCTCCAGATCCATGCGCTGCAGTCGATAGTAGTGGTCAAGGAAGAAAACATAGCGGCCGGACGGGTCTGGCTGCGGATGAGTGCCCATGACTTCACTTAGACGCTCCGCCCCGCCGCCGTCGCGCGGCGCGCGGAAGGCCTGCCGCGTATCGTCTACCTCGGCGTCAAAAAAGATCCATTGGCCGTCAGCGCTGAAACGACCGTGACGCGCGTCAGTCACGGGCAGATCGATGTCGCTCATCCGGCGGGTCGCCAGGTCCAGTTCCACCAATACCGCACCGCCGACGCGGCGATGGGTGAACAGCAGACTCTGACCATCCGGCGCCCATTGCGGGTCGCTGACCTCTCCTGACTGTGTGCGGGTCAATCGGGTAACTGACCCCGAGGCAATGTCTCCAAGCATGATCTCGTTGCGGCCACTGCGATTGGAGACAAAGGCGAGCGACTTCCGATCGACCGAAATAGCCGGATAGCCGTCGGCACGGGCCGACTGGAAGATCGGTACCACCTGATCGATACCATCGTCACTGAAATCTATGCGAATCAGATTGTGCGGCTGCAGCTGCTGCTGAAAGACCAGACTGTCGCCTGATCGCGCCACGCTGGGGAAAGTGGCGCCATAGGCCCCGATCGGCTGCAGGTCACCGCTGCTGGTGTCGAGCAGCCAAAGCGAAAGAGAGCCATCGTGGTCTGAGGAGAACACGATATGGCGGCTGTCTGGCAGCCAGTCCATGCCGCGGATGCTGGTCCGCAGCGTGGTCATCCGCTGAACCTCACCGCCTTTTGCGGAGGTCAGATAGATGTCGCTGTGCGGCGAGGCGCCGCGGCGGAAGGCCAGAAGGGTACCGTCCGGAGAGTAGATTCCCTGCACATCGTTGTCCCAGTCGCTGCGCTGGTAATCGATGCCGCTGAACTGGCCGGTTTGCAGATCGAGAATGCGGAGCTGCGGCGCGCTCTCCCCGACCGAACGCGACAACAAGATTCCGCGACCATCCGGGGTGAAGTCCATCCATTCGACGAAATGGGAGTAGCACTCTCCAACCTGCCGCCGTTCGCCGCTGACGCTGTCGACCATCATCAGGTGGCAGCTGTCCGCGGTCGCACTCTGGTACACCACCGAGCGGCCGTCCGGAGACCAGGCCGAGGCCAGTTCGGTGCGGTCGCTAACCCCGGTCAAAGGACGGGCACTCTCGGCTCCAACCGTCCTGATCATCAGTCGGGAACGCCCGCTGATGGCCTCGACCCACTGCGAATAGACCACGATCTTGCCGTCAGGCGAGATCGCCGGCATGTACTCGGCGCCCGACTCCGCGGCAATCGGCTTGAGCGCCACATTGAGCCTGCCTGCCAGGGAAATCGGCAGGTTTGGAATGGCGGACGCGGTCGGCTCGGGGACGACCGCCGGCTGCTGGCGCCAGCCCATGATCGCGATGATCAGCAGCAGCGGGATCATCGCCAGCGCCACCCACGGCCAGCGCTGTGAAACTGCCGCAACCGCATTTTTTGGCTCTGGGACGGCGTTTTCTGCCGACGGTTGGCTGAACGTCGGCAAAACGTCGGCAGTCTGGTCGGCATTGTTTTCGGCTTCGGGTGCCTCGATCGCGGGCAGGGCCCCTTCCCCTTCCAGCCACTGCACTACCGCGATCAGCCGGTAACCGACCCGGGGGATGGTTTCAATGACCTGCTCATCTGCCGCACACAGGGTCCGCCGCAACTCACCGACGGCCTTGGTCACCACATCATCGGAGGGGTACTGATCACGCCAGACCTGATCGATCAGGAGTTCGCGCGCGACCGGCTCACCTTCGTGGCGCAGCAACACCTTCAACACCTCGGCGGACTTCGGCGTCAGCCGGGTGAGATCGCCGTCCAGACGCACTTCGTGGGTGGCCAGATCGATCTTGGCCGCGCCCAACTGCACATAGCGCGAAGCGGGGCGCAGGCCCTGCAGGGCACTGGGGTTGTCGTAGGTCACTGGCTCGAGGCCCCGACGATGACCGCAGCGGGCGCCAGCAGGCCGCGCTGGCGCGGCCCGGCGCACCTGTGGGTGCCCCTGGCGCTGGTCAGAACGACCCGCCGCCCATGGCTACTGGTGGCCGCTCGCTCCATCGGCGTTTTGGGTAGTGACTCCATCCCCTTGGTCAATGCTTCCTGAGTAGAACCTGGACGGGCAAAACGCCCGGCCGCATGCATCGAGCACAGACTCGCCCAACGATGAGTTTCATTCATGCAACTTTGATCGTCTATAGCCCGATCGCCATGCAATTACGCTGCGATCCCGATTCGCAAGGCCCACTCAGCAAAAAACGGCTCACCGTGTATCAATTGTTGTGCGTAACTGAATCAAACGGCAGCTGTCGGGGTTTCGTCGGCGCAACTTCCGCAACACGCCATGACTGCGTCAGGACATCAGGTCCCTCAGCGTCCAATCTAGCCCCACCAAGAGGCGGGAGTAAGAAGAGATGGACCTGGTACTCGTTAAGCAAAGCCAAATCGCTGGCCCGAGTTTCGCCCACCCCGGGCATTTCAATGAGCGCTATCACGGCTTGAGCTTGGCCGTTATCAGCAATCCCAGAGGCGCCGAGGCCCCTCGTGCATGGTGTCCACCGAGTCTGGTCATGGCATTGGGCGGACCGGTGCTGCTGCGGCGCGGCGCGGTTCACTCGCAGATTCCCGCCGACGCGGTCATGGTGCTGGAAGAAGGCGCCCAGTACAGCGTGCTCTCCCAGGGATCGGCCAGCGTGCTCACCGTCATGCTCGGCAGCGATGCCCTGAATGCCGGCACCAGCTACCAATCGCCCAAGCGTCGTTTGCTGCCCACCCTGGTAGGGGCTTCCGATCCGATCGTCGGCAGCCTGCAGTCACTGAGCCGCCGCTGTCGCTTCGAGCCCGAAGGGCTGATCGACGATCAAGGCACTCTGCAGAGCTTCCTATCCGAACTGTGGTCGCGGCAGCGGGCAAACGAACATCTGATGGCGCGCTGCCCGGGTCGCACCCTGGCCCACCAGCGCGATGTGCTGATGCGGCTGTCGCGTGTGGCCAGTCTGCTGGACGCGCCCGGCGGCGCACCGGCGGACCTGGCGACGCTGGCTGAGCTGGCCAGCTATTCGCCCACCCATTTCCTGCGCTTGTTCTCTGCGGTCTACGGTGCCAGCCCGCATGACTATCAGGTCAACGTCCGCCTGGCCAAGGCCCGCCGGATGGTCGCGGAAACCGGACTGGCTGTGCGCGACATTGCCGAAGCGGTGGGCTTTGATTCACGTTCAACTTTCAATCGGCTTTTCCGGCGCGCTTTCGGTACTTCGGCGGCTGACTTGCGTCAGCGCCTGGCGCGCAGCAGCCACACCCGCGGCATGATCCGTGGAATCAGCCATGGCGACCCCGGCGGCGCTCACGCCGCCGCCTGAGCGGGAGCGGTCGGCGTCAGGGAAGACGCCGACCGTCGTTGCCAATACAGGCAGCGGCGCCAGGGACGGATCTTCTGATCAATCCGCCCGCTCCGCCTAAGCATCGGTCGGCGACAAGGATGGCCGCCGGCAATGGCCTCGAAATGGGCCTGAAATCCGGATTAGGTCCCACTACGCAAGTGCGTCAGCGCCGAGCAATCCGGACGAACATCGCGACCACGACTGGAACTGGCCGAGCAGCGCCGGCCGGTCGATTTCCTTGGGGTACCCAAGATAGGACTGATCTCAATCAAGGCGCTGCGGCCCGCTTGTCTGGACGACCGAAAGTACGGCCCGGATTCGGCGATCGGCAGACGCCGGTGCAGCACTTCGCCTGTGCAACTGTGCGATCCCCACGCTGTCAGCGCGGACGCAGGCTATCGAGCGCCGAGGAGAAAACGCTCGCAGATGGCCGGTGACTCCCGCCGTGCCACGATTTCGAGCCCACGCGACACACGGCTATCAGAAATGCAGGCTAGGAGCCTGCGCTGCAGAAGCGGTCGGGGCCGCAACGGCGCCCTGGCGATTGATGCCGCCTATCGTCGGAGTTGCATAGAATGACTATGCGCGTCACTCCGATAGACAGCCTGAACCACTCTGGCATCCGTTTCGCCTCCAACCCTTCTGCCGCGCAGGCTCCTAGCGCAGGCGTGGTACTGCCGACCGTAGCTTTCCGCGAACTTTCAGCCGCACCCGATCACGCAGCCAGCGCGGGTCTGCACGAATCACCAGTCGACCACTGGCATCGGCAATCAGCTTTTGCTCGTACTCATCGGCGCTGACCAGGAACTCCCCGTCGGAACCTGCGAAACGGTATTCGATGCCCTGGACCTCGGCACCGGCGTAGCTCCCACCAAGCCGGTCAAGCGCTGACTGGGCCTGCTCGATCGCCTCCCACACCTGCTGGTAGGGAATTTCGCGCTGATCCGGCAGACGCGCCTCCAGGGCCACCTGGATGTTGAGGCTGCCCTGCGGCTGATTGCTGCGCACCGCAGGGTTTTCCGCCAGCAACGCGTCGGTCAGGGGAAACCGAGCGTGACCACGTTGGTCGATGGGGACTTCGATCGTACCTGCTGCGGCATCGATCCAGATTCTCACCGTCGCCGGCTCGATCCCCGGCATTCGACTCTCGACCCGCTGCACCGCCCGCAGACGGGGGTAATCGTCCATGATCAGACCGGGTTGAAGGACCTGATAGATTGCTGCGTAGGGCACCTTGCCCGGTTCGTCAGCGTGGCCCTGAAGAGCGAACATCAGCCCCAACAGAATCCACAGCTTCGGTCCAGAAAGGTCCCTGAACCGGCAGTCGCGACCCTTGCCGATCGCGGTCGGCGCTGTTCGACATCGGCTGATTGGCCAGTTCACAGCAGGGGCGTCCATGTGCTGCGCCTGTGCTTCGGTCGGTCCAATATAGCCCAACCAGCCCGCAGCATCCCTTAGCCGCTCAGGCGGCTACCTGGCCGGAGACCTGTGGGCGCTTTGGCGCGATTGCATGCGCCCCCACGCTCTCGGTGCGCTTGCGGGCCGCACAGACCAGCAGCCGTGCGACCAGCAATTGATCCAGCACCCGGGCACCGCTGAGGCAGCGCCGCTCCAGCAACTGCAGCTGTTCGATTGCCGAATCCAGCGTGTCCTCATAGCGGACCAGCCCTGCACTGCTCCACATCAGCTGACGCAGCCTGGCGTAGACCATCGCCTCGGAAATGGGCGCGCCCTTGTTCGGTTCGCGCCAGATACCCAAGCCCACCGGCGGGATCCGTGCGAGCTTGGGCATCCGCGCCAGACGCTCGCCCAGCGCGCGACCAAACGCGACGCCTTCCAGCATCGAATTGCTGGCCAGTCGATTGGCTCCGTGAACCCCGGTGCAGGCGGTCTCCCCGACCGCATAGAGCCCCTGAACCGTGCTCATGCTGTGCAGATCCACCTTGATCCCGCCCATGTGGTAATGCGCAGCGGGAACCACTGGAATCAGTTCGGAACGTGGATCGATACGGCGCTGCTGACAACTGCGAAAAACCGTGGGGAAACGCTGGCGCAGCGCATCTCCGAGCATCCGCGCGTCGAGATAAACCTGATGGCCCTGCTCCATCTGATGCCAGACTGCGCGAGCGACCACGTCTCGCGGGGCCAGTTCCGCCGCCTCGTGCAACGACAGCATGAAGCGCTGGCCCTGCTCATTGACGATGCGCGCACCGGCACCACGCAGGGCTTCGGTGATCAACGGTAGCCGCTCACCCTGCCCGGGTTGCTCCGGCGCCAGCGCGGTGGGGTGGAACTGCACGTATTCCAGGTCGGCCAATTGGGCGCCGGCCCGATGGGCCATCGCCAGACCGCCGCCGTCGCATTCGGGCGGATTGGTAGTGTTGAGGAACAGTTGGCCGATGCCACCAGTCGCCAGCACCACGTGCGGCGCGTAAAGCTCGAATGCCTCACCCTGCTCATTCTGCGCAGCAATGCCAACCACCGACTGATTGAGCTTGATCAGTTCGCGGGCCTGGCTGCGTTCAAACACTTCAATGTGACTGGCCAGCTCTACGGCACCGCGCAGACAGCGCATGATCTCCGCGCCAGAGGCGTCACCACCGGCATGAATGATTCGGGGAAAGCTGTGTGCGGCCTCACGCGCCAGTGCGAGATTGGCGCCGATACGGTCGAATTCGGTACCAATATCGACCAGCCAGCGCACCACATCGGGCGCGCTCTCGGCCATCCAGCGTACCGCCGCCTTGTGGTTTCGCCGGCAACCAGCCTTCAGCGTGTCCAGCGCATGCTGAGACGGGGAGTCGCCCGGACCGATGGCCGCCGCGACGCCGCCCTGCGCCCATGCGCTGGCGCCATCCAGGCCGATCACTCCACGGGTGACCACGGCGACGCGCACGCCGCGAGCGGCCAGCGCGGTGCTCAAACCCGCAATGCCGCTGCCTACGACGATGACATCGAACTGTTCAGCCATGGTCCCACTCCCGCAGGCCTCGCCAAGGAATCGCCCAGCTTGGCCCTTGATCGTCAGTTTGGAACGAAATCAAGCCCCATATTGTGATCGACGCGACAATCCACGGAAGATCTCGGGGACATGCATTGTGCCCCAGCTTGACAGCCGATGACAGATTACATCGCGACAAATTGCTGCGACCCGTCGCTCGCTGCAATTCCCGGCCTCGCGGCAGGGCTCAGCCGATCGCCAGCATCCGCTCCACCGCGCGACGCGCGCGTTGTGCCAGCTGCGGATCAACCTGCACCTCATGCCGTCGTTGCAGCAGGCTGTCGCGAATCTTGGTCAGGCTGATCCGCTTCATGTGCGGACACAAGTTGCACGGGCGCACAAACTCGATCTCCGGCAACTCGAGCGCCACGTTGTCGCTCATTGAGCATTCGGTGATCAGCACCACCCTTGGCGGGCGCACCCGCTTGAGATGGTTGATCATCCCGGAGGTCGAGCCCACGTAGTCCGCCTCCGCCAGCACATCTGGCGGGCACTCGGGATGGGCCAACACCTGCAGCGGCTTTCCATCCTCTCGCAGTCCGCGCACTTGCGCGGCGCTGAAGCGTTCGTGTACTTCGCAGGCACCCTGCCACAGGATCAGCTCCTTGCTGGTCTGACTTGCCACCCAGTGGCCAAGATAGCGGTCTGGCAGGAACAGCACCCGCTCGGCGTCCAGCGACTCCACCACCTCCAGCGCATTGGAAGAGGTGCAGCAAATGTCTGACTCCGCCTTCACTTCCGCGCTGGTGTTGACGTAGGTCACCACCGGGGCATCCGGGTAGCGCTGGCGGAGCAGGCGCACGTCGGCCCCGGTAATGGAATCGGCCAGCGAGCAACCCGCAGCCAGATCGGGGATTAGCACGGTGCGCTCCGGATTGAGGATTTTGGCGGTCTCGGCCATGAAATGTACGCCGCACATGACGATCACCTCGGCATCGCTGGTGGCCGCCAGCCGGGCCAGCGCCAGCGAATCGCCGGTCAGATCAGCCACCCCGTGGAAGATCTCCGGCGTCTGGTAGTTGTGCGCCAGCACCACCGCCTTGCGCTCGACCTTCAGCCGCGCAATCTCGTCAATCAGCGGCTGATGGAGCATCCACTCTTCTGGCGGCAGTACCCGGTTGCGCGCATCGCGCTCGGCGGCCGGCTCAAATACGCTGACCTCCATCGGGGTCAGGCCATCATCGAGCTGCTCCATCATCGCTGTTCCTCTTGAGTGATGCTTTGCTCAGATTGAGCATAAACCCGGCGCAATCTGTCGCCTGGCGCATAATTCGTAGACCCTTATGCTAATGCTGAGTAAAAGAAGAAGTCAATTGTGGGGAGGGCTGAGGGCTGAGGGCTGAGGGCTGAGGGCTGAGGGCTGAGGGCTGAGGGCTGAGGGCTGAGGGCTGAGGGCTGAGGGCTGAGGGCTGAGCGAGATGATCGACGATTCGTGGAGGAGCCAGCCCTGCTGCGACGCTTGCGCACAGACAAGTGGCCAGGACATTGCGCAATAGCAGGGAGCATTCGCAGGACGGAACGCCCGATCTCTCAGTGCCGGCTCGGAATCCGAATCGTCCGATCGCCAGCGGGGCTGGCTCCTACAAGAGAATTGCTCTTGCGGAAGTGGAGGAGCCAGCCCTGCTGCGACGCTTGCGCGCAGACAAGTGGCCAGGACATAACGCACAAGCAGCGAGCATTCGCACGACGGAACGCCCGATCTCTCAGTGCCGGCTCGGAATCCGAATCGTCCGATCGCCAGCAGGGCTGGCTCCTACAGAAGAATTGCACTTGCGCAGATCGCACCTCGGCGCGGCGGCTGATTCCCCGGCTTGGCGATGCATCGGCAGGCGCTTGCTTGGAAGCGCTTCAACGCCGCCAGTCACAATCCTTCGTGCGTCCGTCTGGGCAGCTTGGCGACCACCAGCTCATATGAGGTTCGCAGCAGCGCGGTCCACTCATCTGTAGCCAGCGCCTGATCGCGGCTCACCGCGACCCAGAAATGCCGTGCCAGATAGGGTGCCGGGGCGATACCCGGTCTGGCGGTCAGCTCGATGAAGCGGTCCTGTTCTGCCTTGAAGGACACCGGGCCGCCATCCTCGGGCTGCAGCGACAGCACGGCAAACATCTTGCCCGCCACGCTGTAGACCAGATCATTTCCCCACTTGATGTCCTGGGTCACCCCGGGCCAAGGCAGCAGCCACAGATCCAGTTGCTGCCGGGTCACGGGTTGCTCATGCGGTAGTGGCCATCAACGATCGCCACTGACGGCGGTTGATGATCGCGTTCAAATGCCGCATAGATCGGCTGCAACTCGTTCCAGAACTCGAACCAGCGATGATCGTGCTGCGCCGCGAGCTGCGCTGCTTCCAGCCGGAACGGAAACAGATGCACGTCTACCCGGCGTTGGCCGGCGGACAGGGCCGCGGCGACCAGCGTGTAGATTTCCTCGATGCCGACATGGGTCATCGCGTAGCAGCCGATCGAGACGCAGGATCCGTGCACCATCAGATAATCGCCGGTGCGCCCATGGAAGCGATCGAAGGCATTGGGATAGCCCAGATTGAATGACAGGTGATAGCTGCTGGCGGGGTTGAGCTGGCCCGCGCCTACCCGGTAAATCCCCTCGGGCGTCTGTCGGTCACCTTGTGCCAGCTTCGGGCCCAGATCGCCGGACCAGGCGCAGATCGGGTAGCGCTTGAACAGCATCCAGCCGCCCTGCCCCTGCACCCATAGCTCCATCTCACTTTCCAGCTTGAAGGCGCGGATGAACACCGGTGCGCCCCACTCGGCCTGCGCCTGGGCTAACAGGGGCAGCAGCAGCGGTCGGACCCGGTCGGCGGCGCGGCTGGCGCGGTCAGCGGCCAGGGCAGGCCCCACCATCAGCAGACAAAGCGCCAGCCAGCCGAGAATCCGCGGCCAGCCGATGGCCATCACTGAACGTCGGCAATGGTCGCGCGCTCGCGGCCGCGCATCAGATTGTCCGAAGCAGCACCCATGACTCGCTTGGTCCAGTTGCTCAGGTCGTCCATCATCGCGTAGATCGTCGGCAGCACGATCAGACTGACCGCAGTGGAGAACAATAGTCCACCGGCAATCGCCCGCGCCATCGGATAATAGGGCGGTCCGTCGCCACCAATCTGCACCTGGCTGATGCATAGCGGCAGCAGACCCAGCACCGTGGTGCCTACGGTCATCAGAATCGGCCGCAGCCGCTCACGCCCGCCAACCGCCAGCGCCTCATCGCGCAGCATCCCGCCCCGGCGCAGATTGTTGACGTGCTCGATCAGCACGATGCCGTTGTTGACCACCACTCCGATCAGGATCAGCACGCCAATGGTTGCAGTCAGCGAGAAGGTCGTTCCGGTAAAAAGGAAAGCCCAAAAAACCCCGCAGATGGAAAACACGATGGAGGTCAGGATGGTCAGCGGATACAGCTGGCTTTCGAAAAGCGCCGCCATCACCATGTAGATCAGCACGATCGCTACCAGGAAGTTGAACAGCATCTCGGTTTGCGCTTCGGCATCGCGGTCAAAACCGCGGCCAAATCCCCAGCGATAGCCCGCCGGCAGCGCCAGCGGTTCCAGCGCCTTCTCGATCCGCTCGCGCGCTTGAGGCATCGTGATGCCGTCCAGATTAGCCTGGATGGTCAGACTGACCTGGCGATCCTGACGCTCGATTGCTGCCGGACCCTGGGTCACGTCCATGCTGACCAGCGCCGACAGCGGCACCGAGGTGCCGTCCGGTCGCGTCATCTGGATCTGACCCAGCTGATCCATGCTGATGCTTTCGGAGTCCTTGAAGCGCAGCCACATCGGCACTTCGCCGTCCTTGCTGCGATATTCGGTCAGCGGCAATCCGCGCATGCCGGTGGCGACCACATCGGCCACCGACTGGGCGTCCATGCCCATCGCGGCCACCCGATCGCGGTCCACCTTGAGTTGCACCTCGCGTTCGGCGTTGCCTCCGGTGACGCCCACTTCGACCAGACCGTCAATGCCTTCGAGCACCTTGACCACGCTGCGCGAGAGTTCCTCAAGCACTTCAGTGGAATCACCGACCAGTGCCAGGCGCACGCCCTCGCTGTTGCTGCCGTCGTTGTTGCCCTCCTGCACCTGCACCTTGCCAATCGCCAGCTTGGGCAGGCCGGGACGCATCATCTCGGTGACTTCGGTGCTGCTCAGGGAGGCATCGGCGTCGTCGCGCAGCTGAATCCAGGTCGCCATCCCATTGCCTTCGGAGAAGTAGCTGTAGATCGACTTGATCTCCCACTCTTCCCGATGCGCTTCGAGGTAGTCGATGACCTTCCTGATCGCCGGCTCCAGCTCATTCAGTCGGTAGGTCCCCTGCAGGTCATAGCCCAGCCGAATCACCCGGCTGTCGTCGGCGGGAAACATGTCCTTCTTGACCAGATTCATCGGAACTGCGGTCAGCAACAGCATTCCCAGGATGCTGAACGCAGTCTTCCAGCGGTGCTGCAGGGTCCAGATCAGGAATCGACCATAAGCCTCTCGCACACGCTCAAATCTCTCCGCCTTGATACGCCTTTTCGGCGGCTTGATCCGCGCGGCCAGCATCGGAATCAGGGTGACTGCTACCAGCCACGAAGACAGCATCGAAATGGTCACCGGGACCGCAACATGGAACAGAAAGATCGACACGTCGGTGGCGCCGCCGAAAATGATCGGCACAAACACGATCACCGTGGTGGCGGTTCCTGCGGTCACCGCAAGCGTGACCGCATTGGCGCCGCTGGCTGCGGCCTCGGTTGGGTTCGCACCGGGGCGTTCACGCTCCTGAAAGATGCTTTCCACGACCACCACTGCGTTGTCGACCAACATGCCCACAGCGAGCAGCAGCCCCATCATCGACAGGATGTTCAGGCTCAAGCCGGCGAAATACATCCCGCCCAGGGTAATGGTCATGCTGATCGGCACCGCCAGCGAGACCATCAGGGTGGACGGCCAATGGCGCAGAAAGGCATAGAGGACAAACAGCGAAAGCGCCATACCCAGCAAACCGGAGTTGAGCAACTCGCGCAGCGAGCTCTTGACCCCGTCTGCGCGATCGCCGAACAGGATCAGATGCAGATCGCCCAGGTCACCGCTGGCGTTGATCCGGTTGACCTCGTCGCGCACTGCGCGCCCGGTCTCGACCAGATTGGCGCCACGCTCCTTGAACACGTCGATGCCGACCGCGTACTTGCCGTCCAGTATCCGCCGATAGTTGAGCTCCTGCGGCTGAAACCGGATCTCGGCCACATCGCGCAGACGCACCCCGGCGTCGGTCACGATCAGGTCGCCAATCTGCTCCAGGCTGCGGAACTCACCTTCGGGCTGCACTCGCAGACGCATGCTGCCGTCGTCGATCAGACCGCCGGACATCGAGAAGTTCTCTGATTGCAGCAGCTGCGCCAGCCGGTTGATGTCGACCGAATGGGACGCAATGCGCTCCGGCCGCAAATCGATATGGACTTCTTCCGGCGCCACTCCGGAAAGATCCACCCTGGCAACTCCGCCAATCCGCTCCAGCGGCCGCTTCACCAGACGTTCCAGCTTGTTGTACTGACCGCGCAGATCGGTGCCTTCTTCGGACGAAGACAGGCGCACCCGCAGGATCGGGTCGTCGGCGGTGGAGAACTTGAAGACGTTGATCCGGCGCACGTCGGATGGCATTTCCGAGCGTACGTTCTCCACCCGCTCGCGCACCTCGGCAGCCTTGATCGCCAGGTCGATACCCCAATCGAACAGCATGAAGATCTGCGCGCTGTCGGCTCGGGTCTCGCTGAACATCTGCTTGATCCCAGGGACCGTGGATAAGGCCTCTTCCACCGGCCGGGTGATCTCGCGCTCAATCTCCTTCGGCGCAGAGCCCTGGTAAGGGATGTTGACCGCAATGAACGGCGCATCCAGTTCCGGGAAATATTCCAGCGGCAGCTTCTGCGAGGCGATCAGCCCGATCACCACCAGCGACAGAAAGAACATCACGGTGGTTACTGGCCGCCTCATGGCCAGCCTGGCGACATTCATGACGAGGCCTCCACCGGCTGATCGCTAACCCCTGCCAGACTGCGCTTGGGCAGACTGGCGCGCTTGCCGCCGAAGCGGTCGTACAGCACCGGAATCAGCACCAGGGTCAGCAGGGTGGAGAAGCCCAGACCACCGATCACGGTGATTGCCAGCGGTCGACGCAGTTCAGCGCCATCGCCCAGCCCCATTGCCATCGGCAGGAAACCGAACAGCGTGGTCACCGTGGTCATCAGGATCGGCCGCAGGCGCGAACGCGAGCCTTCGATCACCGCCTCGCGGCGATCCACTCCGACCGCTCGCAGCTGGTTCACCCGGTCGATCAACACGATCGCGTTGGACACCACGATTCCGACCAGCATGATCAGGCCAATGAACACCACCACGCTCAGCGACATCTGGAACAGGTAGAGCGAGAACACCGCACCGACCAGCGCCAGCGGCACCGTGAACAAAATCAGGAAGGGGTGGCGTAGCGATTCGAACTGGCTGGCCATCACCAGATAAACCATGAATATGGCCAACCCTAGCGCGAACATCAGCGAGCTGAAGGAGCGCTGCATTTCCTCATTCTGACCGACGACACGCACCTCCACACCGGGCGGCAACGCCAGATCGGTCAGCTGCGACTGCAATCTGGCGACCGCGGCACCCAGATCGCCCTGGGCCAGATTGGCCTGGATCAGCGCGATCCGCTCCTGATCGGAGCGGCGGATTTCGCCAGGCCCCTGAGTGACTTCGAGCGTCGCCACCGCCTCCAGCGGTACCGGGCGCTCGGCATCGGGATTGACCAGCAGATTGCGCAGGTCGGCCACCGAATTGCGATCCACCTCCCGGGAACGCACCAGCACATCGATCTTGCGATCGCCCAGGCTGTAGCGGGTGGCGATCTCGCCACGCACCTTGCGCACTACCTGATCGGCAATCTCGCGCACGGTCAGACCCAGCGCACCGGCCTTTTCCTGGTCGAAGCGGATGCGCACCTCGGGATGGCCCTGCTCGACGCTGGACTTGACGTCGGCGAAGGC